>NZ_JBEPCJ010000133.1:0-21433 GCF_040299565.1 Spirillospora sp. NPDC000708 | reverse complement strand
CCGCCCTGTACCCCCGCGGCGCGCCCGGCGCCCTCCGAACCCGGCCGTCCGTCGTGACGGGGGTTCCAGGGGGTCGCCCCCCTGGGAAAACACAGCCCTCTGGGTCAACCGAGCGCTAGTTCGAGATCGCGGAGGAGGTCGTCGGCGTCCTCGATGCCGACGGACAGGCGGACCAGGTCGGCCGGGACCTCCAGCGGGGAGCCGGCGGCCGAGGCGTGCGTCATCCGGCCCGGGTGCTCGACCAGCGACTCGACGCCGCCGAGCGACTCGCCGAGCGTGAACAGCTTCGTCCGCTCGCACACCCGGACGGCGGCCTCCTCGGAGTCCATCCGGAAGGAGACCATGCCGCCGAAGGCGCGCATCTGCTTGGCGGCGACCTCGTGGCCGGGGTGGTCGGGCAGGCCCGGGTAGAGGACCTGCCGGACGGCGGGGTGCCGGGTCAGCAGCTCCACGACCTTCTCGGCGTTGGCGCAGTGCCGGTCCATCCGCACGCCGAGCGTCTTGATCCCGCGCAGCGTCAGCCAGGCGTCGAAGGGGCCCGCGACGGCGCCCATCGCGTTCTGGTGGAACGCCAGGCGCTCGCCGAGCCCGCCGTCCGCGACGACCAGGGCGCCGCCGACGACGTCGGAGTGGCCGCCCATGTACTTGGTGGTGGAGTGCACCACGACGTCCGCACCGAGCTCCAGGGGCCGCTGGAGGTAGGGCGAGGCGAAGGTGTTGTCGACGGCGAGCAGCGCGCCCGCGTCGTGGGCGATGCCCGCGAGCATCGCGATGTCGGCGATGCCGAGCAGCGGGTTGGTCGGCGTCTCCACCCAGATGAGCCTCGTCTCGGGGCGGATCGCCGCGCGCACGGCCGCCGCGTCCCCGAGCGGCACAGGGTCGAACGAGACGCCCCACGGTTCGGCGACCTTCGCGAAGAGGCGGTAGGTGCCGCCGTAGGCGTCGTTCGGGATGATCACATGGTCGCCGGGCTTGCAGACGGTGCGGATGAGCGCGTCCTCGGCGGCGAGCCCGGACGCGAACGCCAGCCCGCGCGCCCCCGTCTCGATCTCGGCGAGGCATACCTCCAGCGCGGTACGCGTCGGATTGGCCGATCGGGAGTACTCGTAGCCGCCGCGCAGCCCCCCGATCCCGTCCTGCTTGTACGTGGAGACCTGGTAGATCGGCGGGACGACCGCCCCCGTGGCGGGGTCGGGCTCCTGTCCCGCGTGGATGGCCAGGGTCTCGAACCCCCGGTGAACCTCGTTGTCCATGGGTACGAGGCTATCCACCCGCCGCCCCTCCTCTGGGAGGAGGAGCTCCCCCGGAGGTATCAGCCCCCATTTCAGCACGCGGGTTGACCCCAAGAGCGCGCGCGTTCCCTACCGTTTAACCAGTATCCCGAGTTGACCCTTTATTTAAGGAAGACGCATGTTCGCTCGGCTCGCGCGCTTCGTCGTGAGACATCCATGGTGGACCATCGTGGCCTGGTTGGTGGCCGCCGGTCTCATCATCACGCTGTCCCCCAAGCTGTCCACCGAGTCCGACCAGGGCGACTTCCTGCCCTCCAAGTACGAGTCGGTCCAGGCGGCCAAGATCGCCCAGAAGGCGTTCCCCCAGCAGGAGGACACCTCCTCGATCGTCGTCGTCAAGCGCTCGGACGGAGGGAAGATCACGCCGGCCGACACCCGGGTGATCGACAAGGCCGCCGCGTCCATGAACGCGAGCAAGCCGGCCACCGTGCTGAACTTCCTCACCGGCGAGCAGCTGGTGGCGCCCAACAAGGCCGTCCAGGTCATCTCGGTGCCGATGAAGGGCACCGACCAGGCGGCCAGCAAGAAGCAGGGCGACGCGGTCAAGGAGATACGCAAGGACCTGCCCGGGCTGCTGAAGGGCAGCGGGCTCGAGGCCAAGGTCGGCGGTGACGTCGCCGGCTTCGTCGACAACGAGGACTCCTTCAACAAGTCCTTCGAGATCGTCGGGATCGCCACCTTCGTCCTGATCATCGGGCTGATCCTGGTGATCTTCCGGGCGCCGATCGCCGCGGTGCTGCCGATCGTCGTGATCATGCTGACGATGCAGGTCGCGATGGGCCTCATCGGCACCGCCTCGAAGCTGTTCGGCTTCTCCGGCGACGACAGTCTCAGCACCATCATCCTCATCGTGCTGTTCGGCATCGGCGCCGACTACTACCTGTTCGTGATGTTCCGGTTCCGCGAACGGCTGCGGGCGGGCGAGGACAAGAAGACCGCGATGATCCACGCGGTGGAGCGGGTCGGCGAGGTCATCTCCTCGGCCGCCGCCGCCATCGCCGTCACCTTCCTGGTGCTGCTGCTCGCGACGTTCGGCGTGTTCAGCGCCTGGGGCCCGGCCCTGGCGATCTCCGTCGTCACCATGGGCATCACCTCGCTGACCCTGTTCCCGGCGCTCGTGTCGCTGCTCGGCACCGCCGTGTTCTGGCCGTCGAAGGCCTGGAAGAAGCAGCCCAAGGAGCGGGTCTCCGGCGCGATCGGCCGCGGCGTCGGCCGCCACCCGGCCGTCGCGGCGCTGGCCGCGGGCGGTGTCATGGTCGTGCTGGCCATCGGCGCGCTCGGCTTCAAGTCCGACTACGACTTCGCCGCCGGGTTCCCGCAGGACACCGAGTCGGCGCAGGCCACCAAGGACATGGAGCGGGGCTTCCCGCCCGGTCTCACCCAGCCCGTCCAGGTGTTCATCAAGAGCGACAACGGGCAGCCGGTCGCCAAGCAGGCGATCACCGAGTTCTCCAAGAAGGCCGAGACCGCGCCCGGCGTCGGACGCGTCAACCCGGCGGAGCCCGGCAAGAACGGCGTCGTCCGGGTCGACCTGGTGCTGAAGAAGAACCCGGCCTCCAACGAGGCGATCAGCCTGGTCAAGGACGACCTGGCGCCGGCGGTGCACAAGATCGCGCCGCCCGGGACGCGCGCCTACGTCGGCGGCCCGACGGCGACCTACGCCGACATCAACGCCGTCAACAACCGCGACCTGTCGGTGATCCTGCCGGTGGCGGCGGTGCTGATCGCGCTGATCCTGGCGCTGCTGCTGCGGTCGGTGGTCGCGCCGATCTACCTGGTCGTGGCGGTGCTGCTCGGGTTCGCCTCCACGCTCGGCTCCGCGGTGTACGTCTTCCAGTACGCCCAGGGCAAGGAGGGCGTGATCTTCCAGCTGCCGATCATCCTCTACCTGTTCGTGCTGGCCATCGGGACCGACTACAACATCCTGATGACCGCGCGGCTGCGCGAGGAGGCCAAGGAGGGGTACTCGCCCCGGGAGGCTGCGTCCCGCGCCGTCCGGCACGGCGGCCCGACGGTCGCCGCGGCGGGCCTCATCCTGGCCGGCACCTTCTCGGTGATGCTGCTGGCGCCGGTGTCCATGCTCAAGCAGATGGGCTTCTCGGTCGCGATGGGCATCGCACTGTCGGCCTTCGTGATGTCGACGTTCCTGGTGCCGGGCATCACCGCGATGCTGGGCCACCGGGCCTGGTGGCCGGGCCACGGCGACGAGCCGAAGAAGAGGCTCGGACGCCCCGACCCGACGCAGGACCAGTACGTCGGCACGGGCTACCCGTCCTAGGACGGCAGGCCCCCGCAGTCGTCGGATTGCGGAGCCCCGGTCAGAAATGCCGCCCACGGGCCGGGGCCCGCAATCCGGCTTCCTCCGAAGGCGAAGCGCCGGAGACCGCACGGTCTCCGGCGCTTCGCCGCGTCCGGGGCCCGGACGCCTCCCCCGGCCCCGCCGTCAGGACGTCGCCGGCGTGATCGTCAGTGGTTCACCGATCGCGACCGTGCCGGAGTAGGTGTAGGTGTCGGTGATCTGCACGCCGGGGCAGCTGGTCGGGGCGACGAGCGACAGCCGGGCGCCGAGGGTCAGCGTGCGGGTGGAGTTCGTGTACGTCAACGGCACCCGGTAGTGGTTCGGGGCCGAGGGGACCCCGGGCGGCTGCAACACCAGCAGGCAGGTGTTCGACGACAGGGTCTGCGCGACGAGGGCGGGGATCTGCGGGGCGCTCGTGTCGATGTCGAGGTAGCCCGTCACGCGGCCCGCGGAAGCGTCGTAGCCGGTGCCGTACAGGACGTCGGCGTTGTGCAGGGCCTGGTAGGCGTCGCCGAACCGCAGCGCCAGGCCGTTCGCGTCGGTGCAGTCGATGTAGTAGTCGTCCAGCAGGCCGAGCCGCTGGCCGGTGGTGCGGCCCGCGGCGACGCGGCTCGCGAAGGTCGGTCCGGTCGAGCAGGTGATCCTGGCACCGGTCCGGTCGTTGGTCAGGACCGCGGTGCCGCCGGTGCCGTGCACCTCGGTCGCGCCTCCCGCGGACACGGTCCAGGCGGCGGCGGGTTCCACGGACGCCCGGGCGGCGGCTGTGCCGCCGAGGACGGCCGCCGCCGCGGCGGCGACGGTCACGGTGCGAGACATCGGGCTGGGCATGGCGATCGTCTCCTCCGCCCGCGGCGCGCGGGCATCGCGAACCTGGCGGACCTGAGAGCGAATCGGCGGGACGTCCCGTGACATCGGTACGCCCGATGTGACGCATGTCTCACCAGAGCGCCGGAGCCCGGGGACGGCCGGCGGTTCGGCCGTCCCCGGGCTCCGGCGATCGGTTCGCGGACGTCAGTTGTTCGGGTCGGCCAGGTAGGCGAGGAGGTCCTGGCGGGTGATGAGGCCCTTGGGCTTGCCGTCCACGAGGACGACGGCGGCGCCCGACTTCTCCAGGACGCCGACGGCCTTGCTCACCGGCTCGCCGGAGCCGATCGTCGGCAGCGGCGCGGACATGTGCGCCTCCACCGCGTCCAGCAGGCCGGAGCGCTCCTTGACCAGGACGTCGAGCAGCTCGCTCTCCACGACCGAGCCGATCACCTCGGCCGCCATCACCGGCGGCTCCTCCTTCATCACCGGCAGCTGCGACACCTCGTACTCGCGCATGATCGAGATGGCGGTCTGCACGCTCTCGTGCGGGTGGACGTGCACGAACTCCGGCAGCGCCCCGCCCTTGCGGGTCAGCACCTCGTTCACGCGGGCCTCTTCGGTGGAGGACGGCAGGAACCCGTAGTCCTCCATCCAGCTGTCGTTGAAGATCTTGCTGAGGTAGCCGCGGCCGCCGTCGGGGAGCAGCACCACGATGACCGCGTCCGGGCCGGCCTCGGCGGCGACGCGCAGGGCCGCGACGACCGCCATCCCGCAGGAGCCGCCGACGAGGAGGGCCTCCTCGCGGGCCAGCCGGCGGGTCATGAGGAAGGAGTCCTTGTCGGAGACCGCGATGACGTCGTCGCAGATGTCGCGGTCGTAGGTCTCCGGCCAGATGTCCTCGCCGACGCCCTCGGTCAGGTAGGGGCGGCCCGAGCCGCCCGAGTACACCGAGCCCTCCGGGTCGGCGCCGATGATCTTCACGCGCCCGCCGGAGACCTCCTTGAGGTACTTGCCGGTGCCGCTGATGGTGCCGCCGGTGCCGATGCCCGCGACGAAGTGGGTGATGCGGCCCTCGGTCTGCTCCCACAGCTCCGGGCCCGTCGTCTCGTAGTGCGACACCGGGTTCTGCGGGTTGGTGTACTGGTTCGGCTTCCACGCGCCGGGGATCTCGGCGGCCAGCCGGTCGGAGACCGAGTAGTAGGAGTCGGGGTGCTCCGGCGAGACGGCCGTCGGGCAGACCACGACCTCCGCGCCGTACGCGCGCAGCACGTCCACCTTGTCCTTGGCGACCTTGTCGGGGCAGACGAAGACGCACTTGTAGCCGCGCTCCTGCGCGACGATGGCCAGCCCCACGCCGGTGTTACCGGACGTCGGCTCGACGATCGTCCCGCCCGGCCGCAGCTCGCCGGACGCCTCCGCGGCGTCGATCATCCGGACCGCGATGCGGTCCTTCACCGAGCCGCCGGGATTGAAGTACTCCACCTTGGCCAGCACCTGCGGGCCGCGCTCGTTCACCGAGCCGCCGGTCACCTTGCGCAGCCGAACGAGAGGGGTGTTGCCCATCAGCTCGACGAGCGAGTCGTGTACGTGCACCGCGACGTCCTTGTCCAGTGTGTGTGTCGGAATTCAACGGGTCGCGCTCCCGTTCCAGCAGCGTGTGACGCAGGGGGAACCGGACGCGCGATCGGGGGGATGCCCCAGCACCGACGGTAGCCGAGATCGGCCCCGCGGGCATCGAACGGTCTCCGGGAGGGTACAACTCGATCACGGAGGGTCATCGGACATGCTGAGAGCGTTCACGGCGCGCCGGATCGCGGCGGCCGCGGCCTACGGGGGCGGGGGCATCACGGCCCTCGGCGGCATCACGTTCGGGCTGCTCGTGGCGGAGGCCAAGCTCGCCCGCAAGATCATCAAAGCGACGCCGAACGGGGATCCGCCGGCGGCGGACGGCCTCTACGGCGAGGCGCTCTCCGGCCGGCCGCTGTCCCTGGTGATGCTGGGCGACTCGACCGCGGCGGGGCTCGGCGTGCACACCGCCGAGGAGACGCCGGGGGCGATGCTGGCCGCGGGGCTGGCGGCGATCGCGGAGCGGCCCGTCCGGATGACGAACGTGGCGCGCTCGGGCGCCCGGTCCGCCGAGCTGGAGGGCCAGACCGACCGGGCGCTGGA
This sequence comes from Spirillospora sp. NPDC000708, assembly GCF_040299565.1. Taxonomy (NCBI): domain Bacteria; kingdom Bacillati; phylum Actinomycetota; class Actinomycetes; order Streptosporangiales; family Thermomonosporaceae; genus Spirillospora; species Spirillospora sp. NPDC000708. Next base: position 14,866 of record NZ_JBEPCJ010000133.1, on the reverse strand, counting down.
GGCCCGCCCGGATCTCGCCATCATCATGGTCGGCACGAACGACGTGACGGGCCGGGTGCCGGCCGGCACGTCCGTGCGGCACCTGTCGGACGCGGTGGTGCGGCTGCGCGCGGCGGGCTGCCAGGTGGTCGTCGGCACGTGCCCCGACCTCGGCACGATCAAGCCGCTGATGCAGCCGCTGAAGTGGATCGCGCGGCGGGCGAGCCGGCAGCTGGCCGCGGCGCAGACGATCGCGGCGGTGGAGCGGGGCGCGCGGTCGGTGTCGCTCGGCGACCTGCTGGGCCGCGAGTTCGCCGCGGACCCGATCTCGATGTTCAGCGAGGACCGCTACCACCCGTCCGCACGGGGCTATGCCGCCGCCGCGGCGGCCGTGCTGCCGTCGATGGCGCACGCGCTCGGCCTGGAGCCCGATCTCGGCGCGCTGCCGGATCCGCGGCTCGGCGAGGACGTGCTGCCGGTGTACCTAGCGGCGGCCGAGGCGGCGGAGATCTCCGGCACGGAGGTGTCGGGCGCCTCCGTCGCGGGCCGCGACCGGGGTCCCCGGGGGCGGTGGGCGCGGCTGCTGCGCCGCCGCTCCGCGCCGGCCGCCGACACCACGCCGCCGTCCCCGGCCGTCGCTCCGGACATCGCCTGACGCGGCCGGTCCGGCCGGGACCGTTGACCCAGGTGAGTAAGCGGGCACTTATTAGACTCACCGTCAACACAGCCGGAGGGGCCGGGTTGCGCGCGGGTGCGGCGCGGGAGCTAGATTGCTGGTGACCGGCGAGTAACACCGTCCGCCGCGACGGTCGCGCCGGGCCCGGAGACGGCCGCTGAGACAGGAGACCCGCACATGCCCGAGGCAGTCATCGTCGCCACCGCGCGCTCGCCCATCGGACGCGCCTTCAAGGGGTCGCTGAAGGACATCCGGCCCGACGACCTCACCGCCCAGATGATCACCGCCGCGATGGCGAAGGTCCCGCAGCTGGACCCGTCGCAGATCGACGACCTGCTGCTCGGCTGCGGGCTGCCCGGCGGCGAGCAGGGCTACAACATGGCCCGCGTGGTGTCGGTCCTGCTCGGCTGGGACAACGTGCCCGGCGCGACCATCACCCGCTACTGCTCGTCCTCGCTCCAGACGACCCGGATGGCGCTGCACGCGATCAAGGCCGGCGAGGCGGACGTCATCGTCTCGGCCGGCGTCGAGACCGTCAGCCGGTTCGCCAAGGGCAGCAGCGACGGGCTGCCCGACACCCAGAACCCGGTCTTCGCCGACGCGCAGGCCCGCACCGCCAAGACCGCCGAGGGCGGCGCGCCGGTGTGGCACGACCCGCGCCAGGACGACCAGGTCCCCGACATCTACATCGCGATGGGGCAGACCGCCGAGAACGTCGCCGGGATGCGCGGCGTCAGCCGGCAGGCGCAGGACGAGTTCGGCGTCCGCTCGCAGAACCTGGCGGAGAAGGCCCTCGCCAACGGGTTCTGGGAGAAGGACATCACCCCCGTCACGCTGCCCGACGGCACCGTGGTGGCCAAGGACGACGGCCCCCGGCCCGGCACCACCTACGAGAAGGTGTCGCAGCTCCAGCCGGTGTTCCGCCCGGACGGGACCGTCACCGCGGGCAACTGCTGCCCGCTGAACGACGGCGCCGCCGCGGTCGTCGTCATGAGCGACACCAAGGCCGCCGAGCTCGGCCTCACGCCGCTGGCCCGGATCGTCTCGACCAGCGTCACCGGCCTGTCCCCCGAGATCATGGGCCTCGGCCCGGTGGAGGCGTCCCGCAAGGCCCTCGCCAAGGCCGGCATGACCATCGGCGACATCGACCTCGTCGAGATCAACGAGGCGTTCGCCGCGCAGGTGCTGCCGTCCGCCGAGGACCTCGGCATCGACCTCGACAAGCTGAACGTCAACGGCGGCGCGATCGCGGTCGGCCACCCGTTCGGCATGACCGGCGCCCGGATCACCTCCACGCTGGTGAACAGCCTGCAGTTCCACGACAAGCAGTTCGGGCTGGAGACCATGTGCGTGGGCGGCGGCCAGGGCATGGCGATGGTCCTGGAGCGGCTCTCCTGACGAGCGGCCCGAGCGGCCCGCGGTGGCCCGTCCCGAGCGCTCGCGCGCCGGGTGCGGGCCACCTGCGCTTTCCGGAGAATATCCCCGTTACGAATGATCTACGTAACGTCATGGATAGGTCCCCGTTAGGGGGTTGTCACATACGGGCCGGTGTTGCAGAGTGCCAGGAAGAGCCCCGCGACCTGGAGGTGCCAATTGTCACTGAACCACTCGCCGGAGACGCACAGCAAGCTGATCGCCCGCATCCCGTCGGTCACCGGACGTGACCTTCCCGAGTGGTTCTCGACGATCGAGAACGGTCCCTCGTTCACCCGCTGCGAGGAACGGAGCACCTGGCTGGCCGAGGAGCACAACCTCTCCCACGGCTACGCCTCCGCCCTCGTCCGCGAGCACGAGCGGGCGCGCCGCGAGCGCCACTACTGAGCGCCTCGCGAGCCGCCGACAACCGCATACGGCCGAACACCGTACGGACCTGGTGGGATCCCGCCAGCGGACGCCCCCGCCGTCGTGCCGCTGCGCCCGAGCAGACGCCACGACCCTGGCGCAGAGATCCCACGCGCGATCAGCCCCTCGCCGACCGCGGCGAGGGGCTGATCGATGCACGCAGGGTGCCCCTGGTCGGACTCGAACCGACACAATGGCTCTTTTAGGGAGCCCGCCTCTGCCATTGGGCTACAGGGGCGGCGTCATCATATCCGGACGGTGACGCCGGAGACGGCCAGGTCAGCGCACCCGGGGCGGCGCGCCGCCGGCCGGGTGCCCGGGGCGGGGCCGCGGTGGACGCGCCCCCTCAGGCGCCCTCGGCGGTGCGGCCCGCCGCCAGCTCGAACTCCTGGCGGGGCGACTCCAGCTCGCCCAGCGAGACGATCTCGCGCCGGAAGAACAGCGCCAGCGTCCAGTCCGCGGTGATGCGGAACTTCCGGTTGACGGTCGGCATCCGCGACAGGTGATAAGTGCGGTGCATGACCCACGCGGGCAGCCCGCGCAGCTTGACCCCGTAGACGTTGGCGACGCCCTTGTGCAGGCCCAGGCTCGCGACGGACCCGACGTACTTGTGCTCGTAGGTCTTGCGGGGCTTGCCGCGCAGGTCCGCCACGATGTTGTCGCCCAGCCGCTTCGCCTGCCGGACCGCGTGCTGCGCGTTCGGCGCGGTGAACTCGGCGAAACCGGACCGGTCGGGCACGGCCGCGTTGTCCCCCGCCGCGTAGACGCCCTCCAGGCCCTCGACGGTGAGCTGGTCGGTCGTCTTGATCCGGCTCTTGTCGTCCAGCGGCAGGTCGCTGTCCTTGACGACGGGATGCGGCTTCACCCCGGCGGTCCAGACCAGGGTGCCGGCGTCGAACTCGTCGCCGTCGCTCAGCACGATGTGCCGCTTCTCGGCGGACTTCAGCATCGTCCGGAGCTTCACCTCGATGCCGCGGCGGCGCAGCGCCTCCGCCGTCCACCGGCCCATCTCGGGGCCGACCTCGGGCAGGATCCGGTCCGTCGCCTCGACCATCATCCAGCGCATGTCGGACGGGTCGATGTTCGGATAGAACTTGCAGGCGTCGCGGGCCAGGTCCTCCAGCTCGGCGAGCGCCTCGATCCCCGCGAACCCGGCGCCGACGAACACGAACGTCAGCGCGCGCCTGCGGACCTCCTCGTCGTCGGGGTTGGAGGCCGCGATGTCGAGCTGGTGCAGCACGTGGTTGCGCAGGAAGATGGCCTCCTCGACCGTCTTGAAGCCGATCCCGCACTCGGCGAGGCCGGGGATGGGCAGCGTGCGGGAGATCGAGCCGAGCGCCACCACGAGCAGGTCGTAGCCGATCGTCCGCTCCGGCACCCCCGCGCTCCGCGCGCCCGCCGGCCGGACGGTCAGGCTGCGCGAGGCGTGCTCGATCCGCGTGACGTACCCGTTGACGATCCGGCAGCGCGGCAGGACGCGGCGCAGCGGCGCGACGACGTGCCGCGGTTCCAGGTTCCCGGCCGCCGCCTCCGGAAGGAACGGCTGGTAGGTCATGTAGGACTGGGGGTCGATGACGGTGACGGCGATCTCGCCGCGCCGCAGCTCGCCGCGCAGCCGCTTCTGCAGCCGCAGGGCCGTGTACATGCCGACGTAGCCGCCGCCGACGATCACGATGTGCTTGCGCTCGGAAGGCATAACGGGACCGATACCCGCATCCGCCACCGGATCACGCCAAACGCGTCACAGCGGAAAGATCGTCTGAAGGCGCGAACTTCCCCGGGCACCCCGGCATCTCACCGTATGTACCAGCCAGAGAGAGGACGGAACGGGGACAGGGCCGCACGGGGGCGCCAAGCGCCGCGGACGGCGACCGGAACAGGGGCCGGTCGGCGCGGCTTCAGCGGCCGCTTGGCCAAGGCCCTGCCCCACCGTCGACGACTCGTATTAGGGGTGTGCGAACATGCAACGAATCATCTGGGGAACCGTGGCCGCAGCGGCGCTGACCGCAGCCCTCACCGGATGCGACGCCAGCTTCACCGCCAGCCCCTCGTCCAACGAGAGCAGCCCGCCCGCCAGTACGTCCACGCAGAACGGCTCCCCACACCATAGCGGAACCAACGGCGGAAACGGTACCTCCACCACGACCGGAACCGGCACCGGCTCCCGCCCCAACGGCACCGGGGTCCGGCACTGCACGACGTCCGACCTCCACGCGTCCGCGTACTCCAACGGGGACCCGGGGGCCGGACAGCGGTACGGCACCCTCCAGCTGACGAACAACTCCGGGACGTCCTGCACGACCGGCGGCTGGTCCGGGCTCGGCCTCGTCAACGCCGCCGGCGCGCTCCCGACGAAGGTCGTCCGCGAGGGCACCGCCCGCACGATCACGATCCCCGCCGGCGCGTCCGCCTACGAGCAGCTGCACTGGGGCGTCGTCCCGGGCGAGGGCGAGAGCGAGACCGGCCAGTGCGAGCCCACGGCGAAGGCGCTGCACATCATCCCGCCGAACCAGACGACCTTCATCAGCACCAGCTGGATCGGCGGCCCGGTCTGCCAGCAGGGCCAGATCCGGCTGACGCCGATCCAGCTCGGCAAGATGTGACCCGCATCCGCGCGGACGCGGCGCGCTACGCGTAGTCGCGAGCGCGGACGAAGACGGCGTCGAGCATGCCCTCGGTGACCCGTCCGGTGAAGGTGTTCTGCTGGCTCGGGTGGTAGCACCCCAGCAGCAGCACCGGGTCCCGGCGGGCCGCCGAGGGCGGCGGCGCCAGCTCGACCTCCGCGGCGTGCCCGAACTTCGGGCGCGGCCGCGGCACCTCGTATCCGGCCTGCTTGAGCGCGGGCCACACGCCCTGCCACGCGAACCCGCCGAGGCACACGATGCACCGGACGCTCGGCGCGACGTCCTCGACCTCCCGCGCCAGCCACGGCAGGCACGTCGTGCGCTCCAGCGGCGTCGGCTTGTTGTCGGGCGGCGCGCACCGCACGGTCGCGGCCATCCGCGCGCCGATCAGCCGCTGCCCGTCGCCCGCGTGCACGCTCGTGGCCTGCGACGCGAGCCCCACCCGGTGCAGCGACGCGAACAGCCAGTCGCCCGACCGGTCGCCGGTGAAGATCCGGCCGGTGCGGTTGCCGCCGTGCGCCGCGGGCGCCAGCCCCACGATCAGGATGCGCGGCTCCGGGTCGCCCCAGCCGGGGATCGGCCGCCCCCAGTACTCCTCGCCGGCGAACGCGCGCCGCCGCTCCACCGCGACCTTCTCCCGCCACTCCACCAGCCGGTCGCACGCCCGGCACACCGACTGCCGCGCGCACAGCTCCGCCAGGTCCGGCGCCCCGGCGGCGAGCTCGATCACGTCGCCCGCGCCGTGCGCGACGGGGGTGTCCGGGGCGGCGGGATCGTCGGGCCATCCCGTCCCAGGTGGCACATGGGGAGCGCGCGCGTCGGTCATGCCCTCGATCCTCGCACGCCCCGGCGACGGCCCTCGGTACGATGCGGTTCCGCCGGTCGGGGACGCGGGGTGTCCGGCGTGCGCCATTGCCGAGCGGAGGCATGCCTTGTCGCAACCGGGCTGGTATCCCGACCCCTACGGAACCGGCAGCCTGCGCTGGTGGGACGGCCGGACCTGGACCGACCGCCTCAACCCCGAACCCGACCGCCCGCCGCGCGCCCGCACGCCGGAGCAGGGGCGGCCCGCCCCGGGAGGGCGGCCGTCCGAGCCGTACCCCGGCCACGCCCGGCAGCCGTCCTGGGGCGGGCCGCCCGTCGTCCAGGGCGTCGCCGCGACCGTGCACGGGCTGCGCCTCCACGCCGACGAGCAGGGCGTCGCGTACGGGCAGGCGGCGCTGGCGTGGCCGCACGTCGAATGGGTCGCCTACTGGGCCGCGCAGATCCCGGCCGGATTCGGCCAGGCCCCCGGCACCCGGTGGATCTTCCAGGCCGGCCGGCACCCGTTCCACGGCGGCCCGCGCGTCGAGGTCGTCATCGAGGCGGGAGGGACGATCGAGCCCGAGACGGTCTGGGGGCGGCTGATCCAGCTGTGCCAGGCGTGCGCGGAACCGCGGATGGTCGCCGAGCTGGCCGGCCGCGTCCGCGCGGGCGAGTCGGTGGACGTCGCGCAGGGCCTCACCGTCCACCCGGGCGGCGTGCGCGGCGACCGGGTGTCGCTGAGCTGGTCGTCGATCTCCGGCGCCGTCGTCGACGGCGGCCGGGTCTGGATCCGGCAGGCCGCGAGCCCGACGCCGGTCCTGTACGTCCCGCAGCAGAACCCGAACGCGGTGCTGATCCCCGCGCTGCTGTCGTCCCTCAAGGGCTGACCGGGCGCCGAGGGCCCGCCGGGCGCGGGCCGGACGTCAGACCAGCGACCAGGCGATCCCGTCGAGGATGTCGCGCTCGCTGACCACGACCGCGCCGAACCCGTACTCGCGCATGATCCGGTCCAGGATCAGCGAGCCCGCGCCGATCACGTCCACCCGGCCCGGGTGCATGACGCCGATCTCCGCGCGCTCGGCCCGCGTCGCGTGCAGCAGCCGCCGCGTCACCTCGTGCACCTGCGCCGCGGTGACCCGGGACAGGTGGATCCGGGACGAGTCGTACTCCGGCAGGTCCATCGCGATGCCGGAGACCGTCGTGACGGACCCGGCGAGGCCGACCAGCGTGCGCGCCTCGTCGACCGGCACCGTGCGGCGCACCTCGGCGAGGGCCGCGTCGATGTCGGCGACCGTGTTGGAGATCTGCTCCGGGGACGGGGGGTCGCCGTCGCGCAGGTGCCGCTCGGTCATCCGGACGCAGCCGATGTCGACCGACCGGGCCGCCTCCACCGAGGAGGCGCCGAGCACGAACTCGGTGGACCCGCCGCCGATGTCGACGACCAGGTAGGGGCGGGCCGGGCGCAGCTCGGCCAGTTCCCGGGTGGCGCCGGTGAACGACAGCTCCGCCTCCTCGTCCCCGCTGATCACCTCGGGGACGACGCCGAAGATGTCGACGACGCCGCTGACGAAGTCGGCCCGGTTCTCGGCGTCGCGGGTGGCGCTGGTCGCGACCACCCGGGTCTTGATCGGGCCCTCCCCCGTCTGCGACCCGTGCCGCTCGATCAGCTCGGCGTACCCGCGCATCGCGGTGAACGTCCGGTCCAGCGCGGCGGTCGACAGCCGGCCGGTCTCGTCGACGCCCTCGCCCAGCCGGACGATCTCCATGCGGCGCTCGACGTCGGTGAGCGAGCCGCCGTCCGGGCCGGCGGCGATGTCGGCGATCAGCAGGCGGACCGAGTTGGTCCCGCAGTCGATGGCGGCGACGCGCGTCACTTGGCCTCCTCGGCGTCGGGGGCGTCCTGGGCGGCGGGGTCCCGGTCGGCGGGGGCCTGGGCGGCCGCCGGGTCTGCGGGGTCGGCGGGGTCGACGCACACGCAGGGGCCGGAGCGCCACCACTCGGGCAGCGCCGCCAGCGCCTCGCGGCCGAACGGGTTGCCGCCCGGCACGGCCAGCTCGTGCGCGACCAGGGCGTGCAGGCACTTCACCCGCTCCGGCATCCCGCCCGCGCTCTGCATGCCCGCCGGCAGCGGCTCGATCCCGTCCTCGCGGGCGGCCTCGTCGCGGCGGCGCAGGTAGTCCTCGTGGGCGGCGGTGTACGCGGCCTTCAGCGCCGGGTCGTCGGCGAGCCGCGCCTGCATCTCCCGCATGGCGCCGCTCCCCTCCAGCGTGCCGATCGCCGACGCCGCCTTCGGGCAGGTCAGGTAGAACAGCGTCGGGAACGGGGTGCCGTCGGGGAGCCGCGGCGCCGTCTCCAGCACCGCCGGCAGCCCGCACGGGCAGCGGTAGGCGACCCCGCGGATGCCGCGCGGCTCCCGTCCGAGCTGCGCCGCCACCGCCGCGACGTCCCGCTCGGACGCCGGTCCGGATGCCCCTGTGCAACGTTCGTCGATCATTCGTCCCCACCCGCGGATCCCGCGATCCGTCTCGGCCTGCCGCACCTCCGGTCCGCCCGCGACCGGCCCCACCCGCCGGTCGCGGCCGCCCGTCCCGCCCGGCCGCGGAACGGGATCAGCGCGGCCTGTCGGCGGTCTCCACCGACCGCCACAACGTCTCATACCACGGCGGCCGGCTCGCCGGACCGTCGTTGCGGGCCTTGCGCCCGTCGTCCCCGCCGCCGTCCAGCACGATGTAACACGTCACGTCCGGGCGGCAGTAGTGCAGCCTTCGTGTCGCCTCACGCTCAATGTACGACTTGTCCCCTAGTTGCCGCTTGCGTTGGGCGAGTTCGTCCACCCTCTTGCGCGCCGCGGACTGCTTGCGCTGGAGATCGGAGATCTCCTTGCGCTGCGCGATGTACTCGCGCACAGGGTAGGCGAGGCTCAGCGCGATCGCGCACATCACCACCGCGAGGATCGCGGCGCGGCTGGTCAGCGCGGGGCTGGCACGGCGCTCGCCGGCCCCCGGGGAGTCGTCTCCCCGGGGGTCGTCCCGCTCGTCCCGGGACACGGGCCCGTCAGGCGCCCTGCGCGTCGAAGCGCGGGAACGCGGCGGCGCCGGCGTAGCGGGCCGCGTCGTCCAGCAGCTCCTCGATGCGCAGCAGCTGGTTGTACTTGGCGACGCGGTCGCTGCGGGCCGGGGCGCCGGTCTTGATCTGGCCGCAGTTGGTCGCGACGGCGAGGTCGGCGATCGTGGTGTCCTCGGTCTCGCCGGACCGGTGGCTCATCATGCAGCGGTAGCCGCTGCTCTGCGCGAGCGACACCGCGTCGAGCGTCTCGCTGAGCGTGCCGATCTGGTTGACCTTCACCAGCAGCGCGTTCGCGGCGCCCGCCTCGATGCCGCGGCCGAGCCGCTCGGGGTTGGTGACGAACAGGTCGTCGCCGACGATCTGGACGCGGTCGCCGACGGCGGCGGTGAGGCCCTCCCAGCCCGTCCAGTCCTCCTCGTCGAGGGGGTCCTCGATGGAGACGAGCGGGTAGTTGCCGAGCAGCTCGCCGTAGTAGGCGGCCATGTCGTCGGACGAGCGCTTGGTGCCCTCGAAGGCGTACTGGCCGTCGGCGTGGAACTCGCTGGCGGCGACGTCCAGGGCGAGCGCGATGTCGCGGCCGGGGGTGAAGCCGGCCTTGCCGATCGCCTCGACGATCAGGTCGAGCGCGTCGCGGTTGCTCGGCAGGTCCGGCGCGAAGCCGCCCTCGTCGCCGAGCCCGGTGCTCAGCCCGCGGGACTTCAGCACCGACTTCAGCGCGTGGTAGGTCTCGGCGCCCCAGCGCAGCGCCTCGGCGAAGGTCGCGGCGCCGATCGGCGCGATCATGAACTCCTGGACGTCGACGTTGCTGTCCGCGTGCGCGCCGCCGTTCAGGATGTTCATCATCGGGACGGGCAGCAGGTGCGCGTTCGGGCCGCCGACGTAGCGGAACAGCGGCAGCCCGGCGGAGTCGGCGGCGGCCTTGGCGACGGCGAGGCTGACGCCGAGGATCGCGTTGGCGCCGAGCTCGGACTTGGCCGGCGTGCCGTCCAGGTCGTTCAGCAGCTGGTCGATCAGCCGCTGGTCGGAGGCGGGGTAGCCGACGAGCTTCTCGTCGATGGTCTCGTTGACCGCCTTGACGGCCTTGCGGACGCCCTTGCCGCCGTACCGCTCGTCCTTGTCGCGCAGCTCGACGGCCTCGAACTGCCCGGTGGAGGCGCCGCTCGGGACGGCGGCGCGGGCCTCGGTGCCGTCGGCGAGCAGCACCTCGACCTCGACGGTCGGATTGCCGCGGGAGTCGAGGATCTCCCGGGCGAGTACGGCCTCGATGGACGACACGGGCAACCCCCTGGTGGTACGGGACAGATCGGTGCGGTCACCGAGCCTATCCCGGGCACCCCCTGTACCGCCCAACTGGCTCGCCGTTCGGCGGCAGCGGTCGTTACACGACCGTGCCGCGCAAGCGACTTGACGAAATCATTGCCCACCTTATCTACTAAGCACGTCAAACACACTGGGTAAGTAGGGATTACTGACAATGCATCGCAGACTCCGATGGCGCGCGGCCGCCGCGGCACTGATCGTCCTGGCCGGCGCGGGGACGCTCAGCGCCTGTGGCGACGACGGCGGCGATGGGAAGTCCGGTGCGGACACCCAGCTCAGGCTGGGGTACTTCCCGAACATCACGCATGCCACCGCGCTCGTCGGCGTCGAGAAGGGCATCTTCGCCAAGCACCTCGGCAAGGCGCCGAAGACCGCCACGTTCAACGCCGGTCCCGCGGCCGTCGAGGCGCTGTTCTCCGGCGCGATCGACGCGACCTTCGTCGGCCCGAACCCGTCCATCAACGCCTGGGCGCAGTCCCACGGCAAGGCGGTGCACATCATCTCCGGCGCGGCATCCGGCGGCGTCGCCCTGATCGTCAAGCCCGGGATCAAGAGCGCCCAGGACCTCAAGGGCAAGAAGATCGCCACGCCGCAGCTCGGCAACACCCAGGACGTCGCCGTCCGGTACTGGCTCAAGCAGCAGGGGCTCACCGCGAACAAGGACGGCAGCGGCGACGTCAAGATCATCCCGCAGGACAACTCGCAGACGCTGCAGACCTTCCAGCAGGGCACCATCGACGGCGCCTGGGTCCCCGAGCCCTACGCCTCCCGGCTGGTCCTGGAGGACAAGGGCGTCAAGCTGCTGGACGAGTCGTCGCTGTGGCCCGGCGGCAAGTTCGTCATCACCAACCTCATCGTCAGCCAGGAGTTCGAGAAGAAGCACCCGGACGAGGTGAAGAAGCTCCTGCAGGGCGTCGTCGAGGCCACCGACTACATCAACCAGAACAAGGCCGACGCCGAGAAGGTCACCAACGACGCCCTCACCAAGCTGAGCGGCAAGCCCCTCAAGCCGAACGTCCTGGACTCGGCGTTCAAGTCGATCACCTTCACCGTCGACCCGGTCGCCTCGTCGCTGACCGCGGGCGCGCAGCACGCCGAGCAGATCGGGCTGCTGCAGAAGACCGACCTGAACGGGATCTACGAGCTCGGCCCCCTCAACGACGTGCTCAAGGCGAGCGGGAAGGCACAGGTCAGCGACAAATGACACAGGCCGTCACGGCCGCCCCGAGCCGGACCGCTGCGGCGGTCCGGCTTCGTGGCGTCTCCAAGGCGTTCGGGTCCGGGACCTCGTCCCTGCTCGCGCTCGACCAGGTGTCGCTGGACGCGGCGCCCGGCGAGTTCGTCTGCCTGCTCGGCGCGTCCGGCTGCGGCAAGAGCACGCTGCTGAACCTGGTCGCCGGGCTCGACCAGGTCAGCGCCGGGACCATCGACACCGAGGGCGCGCGGGTCGCGCTGATGTTCCAGGAGCCGGCGCTGTTCCCGTGGCTGAACGTCACGGCGAACATCGAGCTGGCGCTGAAGATGCGCGGCGTCCCCCGGCAGGACCGCCGCGAACGCGCCGCCGAGCTGCTCGACTCGGTCCACCTGGGCGGGTTCGCGAAGAAGCGGCCGCACCAGCTGTCCGGCGGCATGCGCCAGCGCGTCGCGCTCGCCCGCGCCCTCGCGCTGACCGTCGACGACTCCGACTCCGGCCAGGGCACCGTGCTGCTGATGGACGAGCCGTTCGGCGCCCTCGACGCGATGACCCGCGACCTGCTGCACGACGAGATCGAGCGGATCTGGCGCGAGCGCGGCCTCACCGTCCTGTTCGTCACGCACAACGTCCGGGAGGCGGTGCGGCTCGGTGACCGGGTGGTGCTGCTCAGCAGCCGGCCCGGCCGGGTCGTGCAGGAGTTCCCCGTCCCCTTCGAGCGGCCCCGGCGGATCGACTCCACCGAGGTCGCCGAGCTCGCCGCGGCCATCACCGACCGGCTGCGAGAGGAGGTCGGCCGCCATGGCGCATGACACCACGAGCCGGCACGACGCCCCCGCCGTCCCCGAGACCGACACGATCCCCGAGGACACGGCTCCCGAGGACACGGCCGCTGCGGGGAGCGGCCGGGTGAACCGGGAGCTGGCCGGGCTGGACGCCCTCGAACTCGGCGGCGCCACCCGCGCCCGGAGCCTGCAGCGCGCCTGGTCGGCGGTCTGGCCGATCATCACGGCCGTCCTGATCGGGCTGTTCGCCTGGCAGGCGGTGGTGTGGAGCGGATGGAAGCCGTCCTACGTCCTGCCCGGCCCCAAGGACACCCTCCCGGTGCTCTGGGACCACCTCACGACCTCCTCCTTCTGGAGCGCCGTCGGCCTCACCATGCAGCGGGCGCTGATCGGCTACGCCGTCTCGATCGCCTTCGGCGTCGTGATCGGCGCGCTGGTGTCGCAGTTCCGGGTGCTGCGCCGCGCGTTCGGCTCGCTGATCACCGGGCTGCAGACGATGCCGTCGATCGCCTGGTTCCCGCTCGCGATCATGCTGTTCAAGCTGAGCGAGAGCGCGATCCTGTTCGTGGTGGTGCTGGGCGCGGCGCCGTCCATCGCCAACGGGCTCATCGCGGGCGTCGACTACACCCCGCCGATCCTGCTGCGCGCCGGGAAGGTGATGGGGCTGCGCGGGCTGAACCTGTACCGGCACCTGATCATGCCCGCGTCGCTGCCGTCGTTCGTCGCCGGGCTGAAGCAGGGCTGGGCGTTCGCGTGGCGCAGCCTGATGGCCGGCGAGCTGCTGGTGATCATCGGCAGCACCACCTCGCTGGGCGTGCTGCTGTCGCAGGCCCGCGAGTTCAACGACGCGCCCGGGATGATCTCCTACATGATCGTGATCCTGGTCATCGGCATCGTGATCGACCAGCTGTTCGGCGTGGTGGACCGGGCGATCCGCGAACGCTGGGGCCTGGGCGACTGACGCCGCGCGGGGCGGACCGATCTTTTACCCGCCCCCCACGGTCGCGTTTGCCCTGCTCAGGCAAGAAACACCGGGTATCGGCAACATACCCGGGAGGTCGTCATCGGTGTCCGGCCCCGCCGTGCCGCAGCGGTCCTGACCCGCTGGGCGTGGCGGGTCGTGCTGCACGGCTCGCGGGTCCGGTTCCGGGTGACGGTCACGGCGGCCCTCGCCGCGCTCCTGCTGTCCACCGTCCTCTACGTGATCTTCATCGTGCTGATCAGGCAGGACGCGAAGAACAGCGTCAACGACGAGCTGTCGCGCGAGGGCCGGCGCATCTCGACCGTGATCCACGCCGGCGTGCTGCCCGTCCCGCACATCTACACCGTCGACGACACGCTCGCGCAGGTCGTCGACGCCCGGCACCGCGTCATCGCCGCGAGCAGCGGAATGCAGGGCCGGCCGCCGCTGGCGTTCCCGCGGCCCCCGCCGGGCAACGACCGGCGCGACGGCCGCAGCTGCGCCGTCGACGCGCCCGGCGGCCCCTGCTTCCAGATCGTCGAGTTCCGGGTGGGCCTGCCGGGCCCCAGCGAGGAGTTCGTGTACACCCTGGCGCCCGAGCCCGGCCTGTTCCCGCGGCCGCTGCTCTCGGCGCTGCTCGCGCTCGGCATCCCCGCCACCGTCGGCCTCGCCGGGTACGGGACGTGGCTGTCGGCGAGCCAGGCGCTGCGCTCGGTCGAGGCGATCCGCCAGGAGCTGGACGAGATCACCGCCACCGACATCCAGCGCCGCGTCCCCGTCCCGGAGCGGCGCGACGAGATCGCGGTGCTCGCCGACAGCATCAACGCCACCCTGGACCGGCTGGAGGAGGCGGTGGCGCGGCAGCGCGCGTTCGTCGTCGACGTCTCCCACGAGCTGCGCAGCCCCCTCGCCGGGCTCCGGATGGAGCTGGAGCTGGCGCTCGCCGACCCCGATGCCACCGACCTGCCCAACACGCTGCGCGCCCTGCTCAACAACACCGACCGGGTCGGCGCGGTCGTGGACGACCTGCTCGCGCTGGCCCGGCTGGAGGCCGACCGCAACTTCCCCCGCGAGACCGTGGACCTGACGGAACTGGCCGACCAGGAGGTGCTGCGCCGCCCCCGGCGCGCCCGCGTCACCGTCCTGTCGGAAGGCCCCGTGACGGTGAGCGCCGGACGCAGCGAGCTGGCCCGGCTGCTCACCAACCTGATCGACAACGCCGACCGGCACGCCCGGACCGCGGTCACCGTGATCGTCGGCACCGAGGAACCGGCGACCGCCGTCGTCGAGGTCATCGACGACGGGCCCGGCATCCGCCCCGAGGACCGCGAGCGCGTCTTCGAGCGGTTCACCCGGCTCAACGAGGGCGGGCACCGCGACGCCGGCGGCACCGGCCTCGGCCTCGCCATCTCCCGCGACATCGCCGCCGCCCACGGCGGCTCCCTCGTCCTCGCCGACCGCCAGACCGACGAGGAGGGCGCCCGCTTCGTGCTGCGTCTTCCCATGGGGGCGACCCCCTGAAACCCCCGCGGTGCCGACCCAGGGGGGCGACCCCCTGGAACCCCCGTTGCGACTGACAGGCTGTTTCGCCGCGGAGCTCCCGGGCCGCGGGGCGAC
>NZ_JBEPCJ010000132.1:0-21660 GCF_040299565.1 Spirillospora sp. NPDC000708 | reverse complement strand
GCGCCGGGGTCCGGCGGCGGCCGGGGCGGCACGGGCGCACTCGCTGGCGAAGGCGTGCCAGGGCGCGCGGACGCCCGCGCTCGCCGCGACCGCGCTGCCGCCGCCGCTCACCCCGCGCGAACGGGAGATCGTCGCGCTGGCCGGCGCCGGGCTGACCAACCGGCAGATCGCCGAGCGGCTCGTCCTGTCGGTCCGCACCGTGGAGGGCCACCTGTACCGGGCCTCGGCCAAGCTCGGCGTCACGGGCCGCGCCGACCTGCCCGCGCTGCTGCGCCGCGAGCCGTGACGCCGCCGGAGGACGGGCGCTACGACGGGCCGCTCCCGCGGATGACCGCGGGCCCGTGGCCGTACCAGCGGCGGATGGCGCGCCGCAGGGCCCGGGAGTCGGTGAAACCGACCCGTGTCGCGATCGAGTCCACGCTCAGCGACGTCTCCCGCAGCAGCCGGTCCACCCGGCGCCGCCGGAGCCGCTCCAGCTCTTCCCGCCAGCTCGTGCCTTCCTTGTTCAGGCGGCGCTGGAGGGTCCGTGGACTCATGCCCAGCCGGCGGGCCACCTGGTCCAGCCCCGGAGGGCCGTCGGCGACCGCGGATTCCAGGACGGTGAGGAACCGGTCGAGCCAGCCCAGCCCGGCCCGGGCGGCCTCGGTGGACAGCCGCGCGTGCCGGTCCAGGATCGCGGCGAGCGCGGGGTCCGCCCGCGGCAGCGGGACGGCGATGTCGGCTTCGGCGAAGGTGACCGACGGGTGGTCGGCGTCGATGACGCGTTCGGTGTCGTACAGCTCGGCCGAACGCCCGGACGCGATGGACGCGAGGTCCGGGAGGCCGACGCGCAGCGGTGCGAGCCGCCGCCCGGCCGCCGAGCTCGCCACCATGAGCAGCATGTGCGGGACGAACTCCGCGATCAGCGGGTACTCGGGAAGGTCGCGGTAGGGGCCGCGCCAGCTGACCGTCAGCCCGCCGCCGTCGCGGGTGACGCGCAGTTCGTCGGGAGGGTCGGCGATGGCCGTGAAGTGGCGGGCGGCGGCGCGGGCCCCCTCCTCCAGGGTGCCGGAAACGGGGAAGAGGTAGTCCCATACGCCCAGCGCGCCCGGCTGCCACAGCTCCATGACCCGGTCGCCGCCGCGCGCGCCCCATGGGAGGCGGGACAGCATTTCCCAGATCCGCAGGATGGTCCCGGTGGGAATGCGGATTCCCTCGTCGTCCAGTACGGCGAGCCCGGGAAGTCCGGCGAGTCGCGATCGGTCCAGACCGGCCGCCATGCCCGCCCGCACCAGCAGGCGGGTCAGATGCGGCGAGACCGTGCCCTTCGCGACGTCGATCACCGGCCGGTCCGGTACTGCGCTGTTCGCCATGGGCGGCCTATCTCCCAGATAGGGACGATGTGGTTGAGACAAGACATACCGAGTGCGCAGGCGGGCCGCAACGGGGGGTGGCGCCTTCGACCCTCCAGATGGCGCCTTCGGCCCTCCTGGCGGCGTTCCCGGGCTCCCTACCTTCATTGTCCGAACGAGCCCGACGGGGCCGCACGGCAATCCGGAAGGGAACCGATGGAGAACACCCTGTTCGATTACAGCCCGATCGTCGAGCGCGAGCCGATCAGCTGGCCGGACGGCGCGCGGGTCGCCTTCTACGTGGGGCTGAACGTGGAGCACTTCACGATCGACCGGCCCTCCACCAGCATCAATGAGGCGACCGCCGCGCTGGTGCCCGACCCTTTGAACTACGGCTGGCGCGACTACGGGCCGCGCGTGGCGATCTGGCGCGTGATGGACGTCCTCGACCGGCACGGGATCCGGGCGAGCGTGCTGCTCAACGCCGACGTCTGCGAGCGGTACCCGCAGATCGTCCAGGCGGGCAACGCCCGCGGCTGGGCCTGGCTCGCCCACGGCAAGAACAACTCCACGCTCCAGGCCGACGTCGACGACGAGCGCGGCTACCTGACGGCCGTGGTGGAGACCATCGAGAGGGCCACCGGGCGGCGTCCGCGCGGCTGGCTGGGCCCCGCGCTGACGGAGACGTTCCGGACGCCGTCCCTGCTGGCCGAGCTCGGCCTGGACTACGTGCTGGACTGGACCAACGACGACCAGCCGTACCGGCTGAACGTCCCGGGCATGCTGAGCGTGCCGTACTCGCTCGAACTCAACGATCTGGGCATCTTCACGATGCACGGCATGAGCGGCGATGCGTTCGTCCGGATGGTCACCGACCAGTTCGACCAGCTGTACGCCGAGTCCGCCGACAGCGGGCGCGTCATGGCGCTGGCGCTGCACCCGTTCGTCATCGGCCAGGCGTTCCGCGCCAAGTACCTCGACCAGGCGCTGAAGTACATCGCCGGCCACCCGGGCGTGTGGTTGACGACGAGCGATGAGATCGCCGAGCACTACGCCGCCACGACCGCCTGACCGGGCGATGACCGGTGAAGCCCGTTCCGGAGAGGCCGTAGGCGGAGTTGTTGGCGATGCGGACGGCGTCGTCATCGTCGTCGTAGGGGATGACGGCGAGGACCGGCCCGAACACCTCTTCCTGCGCGATCTCGCTGTCGGGGTCCACACCGCTCAGCAAGGTCGGGGTGTAGCCCCGGATCGACTTTCTCGCCGCCGGTCACCAGCTTCGCGCCCTCCTTCACGGCGCGCCGCACCATCCCGTCCACCTTCTCCCGCTGCCGCTCGCTGATCAACGGCCCCATGTACGTCTTCGGATCGCGCGGGTCCCCGTAGGCGACCTTGCCGAGGTAGCGGGCGACGCGCTCGACGACCTCGTCGTGCCGGGCGCGCGGCACCAGCAGGCGGGAGTTCAGCGCGCAGGCCTGGCCCGCGTGCAGGCAGATGCCGAACGCGGCGTTCATGGAGGCGGCGCGGAGGTCGGCGTCGTCCAGCATGATCAGCGCGGACTTGCCGCCCAGTTCCAGCCGGACCCGCTTGATCGTGCCGCCGGCCGCGGAGAGGATGCCGCGGCCGATCGCCGACGAACCGGTGAAGCTGACGACGTCCACCTCCGAATGCGTGGTGAGCGCCGCGCCGACCTCGACCCGCGAGGAGGTGAGGACGTTGACCACGTCGGCCGGGATGTCGGTGTGCTCGGCGAGCAGCCGGCCCAGCGCCAGCGTCACCAGCGGCGTGTCCGGCGCGCCCTTCAGCACCACCGTGCAGCCCGCCGCCAGCGCGGGCGCCAGCTTCACCAGTGCCAGCTGGACGGGGAAGTTGTACGGGGTGATCGCGGCGACGACCCCGGCGGCCTCCTTCTCCACCCAGCGATGGTGCCGCTGCCCCTGGTACTCGGCGTGCCCGAGGTCCTCGGTCAGCGGATGGTCGCGCAGCAGGGCCGCGTGGTCGAGGTCCAGGGGTTCGTCGAGCTGGGCGCCGTGCGTCAGCATGCGCGGCGCGCCCGCCTCGGCGATGATCTCGTGCACCGCCGGCCTCAAGGTCGCGGCCCACTGCATGGGCGACGGCGCCATCCGCAACGCGATCGAGGCTGGCATCGCCTGCATCGAGCACGGCTCCCTCGCGAGCGACGCCACCTTCGACCCGATGGTCGAGCGCGGCACCTTCCTGGTGGCGACCACCTACCTCGCCGACGGGATGGACGTGTCCCGGGCCGCCCCCGAACCGCGGGCGAAGGCGGCCGAGGTGTTCCCCGGGTCCAGGGCGACGATCAGCAAGGCCATCGCCGAGGGCGTCAAGGTCGCCTGCGGCACCGACGCCCCCGCGATCCCGCACGGCAAGAACGCCAAGGAGCTGCTCGCGCTGGTCGAGCGCGGCATGGCGCCGCTCCAGGCGCTCCGCTCCGCGACCACGGTCGCCGCCGACCTCATCGACGCCGCCGACCGCGGCCGCCTGGAGGACGGCCTCGTCGCCGACGTCATCGCCGTCCCCGGCGACCCGCTCTCCGACATCGGCGTGATCGAGGACGTCCGGTTCGTCATGAAGGGCGGCAGGGTCTTCCGCCACGACGCCGAGGCGGGCTGAGCAGCCGCCCGGCCGGTCACGCGCGAGGTGGTTGCGAGCCGCCCGCGGTGATGACGGCGAAGCGCACGCCCGTCGGGTCGGTGAGAACCGAGAACCGGCCGAGGTCGGTGTCGGCCGGCGCCGACCTCATCCGGGCGCCGAGCTCCACGGCCCGGGCGGTGGCGGCGTCGCAGTCGGCGACCTCGAAGTACGGGGACCACTGCGGGTGGGGGCGGCGGGCCCGTCGCCGTCCGCGGCGACCGCGGTCGCGACGAGCCGGCCCCCGACCGTCCAGCGGGTGGCGAAACGACCGTCCGCCTCCGTCATCGACCAGCCGAAGACCCGCCGGTAGAAGTGCTCCTCCGCGCCGTCGCGGCAGGCCAGCTCGACGAAGCGGGCGGCCGAACGCTCGCCGATCGGGGCCTGCCCGTCGGAGCGCACCGGCTGCCAGACGCCGAACTCCGCACCCTGCGGATCCGCGAACTGCGCTATCCGCGCCAGGCCGTCGACCTGGGTGGGGTCCACGAGCAGCCGGCCGCCCGCCGCCTCGACGGTCCGCACGCACGCGTCGACGTCGTCGACCCTGAAAGTGCAGGTCCACGACGGCGACTGGGTGTCGTCGGCCAAGGCCGTGACCCCGGCGATCCCCTCGTCGGAGGAGGGCTCGGTGAAGATCTCGTAGTCGCCGAACTCGTCGAACGTCAGCGTGTAGGAACCCCAGCCGAACAGGCCGCGGTAAAACGCCTTCGAAGCCTGAAGGTCGGGGCTGCCCAGATCGATCCACGACTGCGTGCCGTGGACGTCCTGGCTCATGAGCGTTCGCACCGGGTCAGAGCGCACATGCCAGTCACGCTAGGCGCATCAGCGTCATGTGATCGAACAACCTTGCCTTCGGATCCACAAAGAATGCCCCGAGTCGACCTCACCGGGCTCGGGTCACCGGCCGGGCGTCCGGCGCCTCACTGGTCGGGCCGTCCCTCCACGCAGATCAGGGTCTGCTGGCCGGCCGCGACGAGCTTGCGCCGCTCGTCGCGGACCGCGAACACCTCCAGCCGGCACACCGTCAGCGTCCGTCCGGGCCTGAGGACCGTCCCCTCAGCCTCGATGCGCTCCCCCTCGGCGGGCGCCAGAAGGTTGATCTTGTACTCGACGGTCAGCACGGACGTCCCCTCGGGGAACAGCGTGAACGCCGCGTAGCCGCCGGCGGTGTCGGCGATGGCGCTGGTGGCTCCGGCGTGGAAGTACCCGTTCTGCTGGGTCACCTCGGGACGGGCGGGCAGGCTGATGCTCACGCGTCCCGGCCCGATATGGGTCAGGCGGGCGCCGAGATGCCCCATCAGTCCCTGGCGGTCGAAACTGGCCTGGATGCGCGCCCGAACCTCGGCGTCGGCCTGGTCCTGCTCCATCTGATCTTTCAACGTTCTCCTCGGCGGACATCACGAGCCGGCATTGGGGCCCCCGTATCGATCTTGGACGCTACAGCCCGTTCGACCCGGTTGGCCCCGCAAGCTCCCGGAGAGTCGTCGTATCGGTTCCGGCGGCGGACTGTCGGTGGCGGACTGTCGGACTGTCGGTGGCGGCTGCGTGGGTGGCCGGATGGCGACAGGGGGCGGTTCTCGGAGGAGGCGCCCGAACTTGGCCGCCTCGGTGCGGGCGCGGTTCGAGGCGGCGAAGCCCCATGTCCTCGCGACGGTGCGCAAGGACGGGAGTCGGCAAAGACCCATGTCTCCGCGACGGTGCGCAAGGACGGGAGGCAGCGAAGCCCCGTGCCCTCACGACGGTGCGCAAAGACGGTTCGCCGCGGGCGAGGGGTTCGAAGGTCGACTTCATGGGCGGGGACCTCTCATTCGGCTCGATGCCGCGCGCGGCGACCTCGCGCCGGGGCTGGTCTTGCCAGGGAGTCGCACCGGCGTCTGGGGTGCATGACCGTCGCCGTGGAGGGGTGGCGGTCAGGGCTGCATGTGCCAGTCGCCGGGGAGGGTGTCGCGCACGGCTCGGAGCGCTTCGGGGGTTCGCGTCCGGACCCAGATCCAGGCTCCGGCGTGGTCGCAGATCAGCGCGTCGCGGCCGTGGAACCAGCGGGCCGGCGGGCCTTCGGGGTCGGCCCACATTGGGTAGTCGGGAACGGCGAGGCGGGTGTAGCGGCGCTCGATGATGCCGGGATCGGCGTCGCCCGCCTCCCGGTTGTCGTGGTCGTCGCCGTCGGAGCCGAACAGGGCCTCGTACAGCACCATCTCGACGCAGGCGACGGAGAAGCGGTCGAGGAACGGCCGCCATGGTTCGGGCGCGGAGTAGGTGCCGTCGAGCTGGAAGATCACCGGCGGGTCCGGCAGGCGGAGGTCTTCGACGGGGACGCCCCACCGGGCCACGCCCTGGTTCTCCAGCCGCCAGACGAGGGCCCGGCCGGTGTCGTCGTAGTGCAGCTGGTCAGGGCGGAGGAGGCAGTCCTGGTTGCTGGTGAGGTCCTCGCGTCCGCCGAGCAGTGCGAGCGCTTCTTTCAGCGCCTCCGGCAACGGCGTCCCGAGCCGTTGCTCTGCGGCGGCCAGTTCGTCCCGGTACCGGCCGTCGTCGCCGGTGAGGGGGGTCGACCATGCGGCGGCGAACCCGCGCAGGAAGCGCCATGCCTGGGCGCGATCGCGGCAGGCGGCCGCCACCTCGCCGACGACGTCGAATCGCTCGGACATCCCGCCGACCCTAGAGCCTGCGCGGATACCCGGCGCCGGGAAGGCGGACACTCGACTTGACACCACCCTTACCAGTGGCGACGCTCTGCTTTTGGCGTCTCTACGTACCGTGACGATATGGCCAGTGCCGTCACACACCAGCAGGTCATCGACATCGCGACCCGGCTGTTCGGCGAGCTGGGATACGACGGGGTCTCCCTGAACCTGATCGCGGACGCCCTGGGCACCAGCTCCACGACGATCAACGAGGTCGCGGGCGACAAGCGCGCCGTCTACCTGGAGGTGACACGCCAGGCGTTCGAGAGCGAGCACCGCATGATGGAGGCCGTCGTGTCCCGCGCGGAGCCCGGGCAGCGGGCCCTGCACCAGATCGTCGACGCCTATCTGGACTTCCACCTGACGCATCCGCAGGTCCGCGCGCTGTGGGCGCATCGCTGGGTCGCGGACGCCGCGGACATCTCCGAACTCGAGGATCGGTACGCGCGCCCCTTGCTGACGATGGCCGCGCGCAAGATCCGCGATGTGGTGCCGCCGGACGTCAACGCCTATTACCTGCTCGGCACCATGGTCTGGTGCGTGCACGGCTATCTGGGATCGGGCGTGCTCGAGCGCTCCAAGGGGATGCGGAGCCCGGACGATCCCGAGGTCGTCGCCTCCTTCCGCGAGCATCTGCATGTGCTGATGGAGCGGCTGCTGATCCCGCAGGAGCTCGTCCCGCCGCGCAATTGGGGCTGAGCCGCGTCCTCTCGGCGTTCGCGGCCGGGGCGGCCGGTCTCGCCGCAGGGCTCCCCAAGGGCGATCCGGCGATATGGCGCTCACAGGGCCGCCAGGTCGATCGCGTTCGCTATGGCCTGGTAGCCGGCGTCGTTGGGGTGGAGACCGTCCATGAAGACGTAGCCGGGGCGGGGCATTTCCCGGTCGGCCGGGTCGGACATCGCACGGTCGGCGTCGATGACGGCGTCGTACTCATGGCTGGTGCGGATCCAATGGTTCAGCTCTTGGCGGAGCTGTTCCGCCTTCGGTGTCCACAGGGGAAACAGGGCGCCCTTCATCGGGAGAACCGTCATGCCGACGGCCTTGACGCCGTGGGTGTGGGCGGCGCGGATCAGGGCCCGGTGGCCGTCGATCAGCTGCCGCGCGGTCACCTGCGGGTTGGGGCGCACGCAGGGATCGTCCACCTGCGGTGCGCCGATGTCGTTCGCCCCCAGGTGGACGATCACGGTGCGGACGCCGGGGCGGCCGAGGACGTCCCGGGCGAACCGGGAGGTCCCCTTCTCGCCGCCGCAGGGCGAGCTGTTCAGGAGCTTGTTCGATCCGATGCCCGCGTTGACGACTCCGAGCGGGCGGCGGGAGGCGATGAGCCGTTCCTGGAGGTCGTCGGGGAACCGGGCGTCCGCTTCCTTGGTGGCTCCGACCCCGTCGACCAGGGAGTCCCCGAAGACGACCACCGAGCCGCGCGCCGGTGCGCCCGACACCTCGACGCCGGTGAGGTAGTACCAGGAGGACGTCGCCTCCTTGAAGGCGTCCGCGCCGACGTCGTTCAGGTGGCCGCCGGAAGCAAGGAACGAATCGGTCTGGGCGAAGCGGTGGAAGGTGGCGGGGCCGGTCGGAGCGGTGAGGCGCAGGGAGATCGCGAGGCGTTCTAGCGGTGACGTGGACAGCGCGATCGGGTCGCTGACGAGCTCCTTTCCGGGAGGGATCACCGCCGTCGCGGCATGGGAGAAGGTGACCGGGGTGATGGTCTTGGGCCACGCCACGGCGCGCCCGGCGGATCTGCCGGCGGTCGCGCCCGCGATCCGCAGCGGCTTCGTCCCGAAGGCGTTCGACAGCCGGACGCGGATCCGGGTGCCGCCGATCCCGACCCGCACGACCTGCCGCACGGTCTGGTCGGCGAACCCCCGCGTCGACCAGTTCGGCCCGGAGTCCTCGTTGCCCGCGACGGGTGCCTGCGCGGCCGCGCCCCAGCCGCTCGTCCACCGTGTGTTCGCCGCGGCGGCCTCGTTCGACCGTGCGGAGACCACGTGATGGGACGTCGGGGCGGCCGCGATGCCGGCGGCCGCCAACGCGGCGACGACCGGTACGGCCACAACGATCTTGACGAGCCGGGTTCCGGAGAGAGGAAGGTCCATGCCGTCGATCCCACCGGTCAGGGGCCTGCGCCCGCATCACGGCGAGCAACACTCTTTCGGGTATGGCTGCCCCTACCCGTGCGGACTCCGCGCTCGGCCGCCCGTTCGCGCCGCGAGCCCGGGAAGGCACCGGCCCGGCGGGGTTCGTCCACGCGACGCGCCGCCGGGGCCGCCGGCTCAGGTTCGGGCGTCGCTGGTGCTGAGGGAGAGCAGGACCATGGCGTCGTGGTCGGGGGTTCCCGGTTCGGCCTGGTAGACCGACATGCGCTGGCGGTCGGCGTCCAGGTGGAGGACCTCGAAGTCGAGGGTGAAGGTGCCGACGCGCGGGTGGTGGAAGGTCTTGCGGTCGCCGCGCCGGGCGTGGACGTCGTGCCGTTTCCACAGCGCGGCGAACTCGGGGTCCGCGCCGTTGAGCTCGTCTATGAGCGCGGTCAGAGCCGGGTCATCGGGGTCGGTGGCGGTCAGACTGCGCAGTTGCGCGGCGCTCGTGCTGGCCGCCTTGTCCCAGTCGGCGAGCAGGCTGCGGGCGGCGGGATGCAGGAAGACGTAGCGGATGGTGTTGCGGCGTTCCGGCGGCCACTCGTCCATTCCCGCGAACAGCGCGAGCCCTTCGGGATTGGCCGCGAGGATGTCGCTCGTCCGGCTGAGGGCGTAGGCGGGGCACGGACGGAGCTGCTCCAGCATCCGCAGCACCCCGGTGCGGACGACGGGACGTTCGGGAACCGGGGACCGGGCGGGCGGGACGCGTCCTGCGGCATGGTCGGCGAGCGCGAGCAGGTGCGCCTGCTCCTCGGTGTCCAGCCGCAGCGCGCGCGCCAGCGCGTCCAGGACGGCCGGGCTGGGGTTGGTCTCTTTCCCCTGTTCCAGGCGGATGTAGTAGTCGATGCTCACTCCGGCCAGCGCGGCGAGTTCCTCCCGGCGTAGGCCGGGGGTGCGGCGCAGGCCCGGGCCGGCGGGCAGGCCCACGTCCGTGGGGCGCAACCGGGCGCGGCGGGCGCGCAGGTAGTCGCCGAGCGCGCTGCTGGAGGGCACGCGCCCAGTGTGCCAGCCGCCCGTTCCGCGTGGGTGGCCGTGTCACTGCCAGGAACACCACCGCCTTCAACCGGGAGGCGCCCGGGAGCACCGTGGATCCGTCTTCGATGCTTCGAACTTCTCCCGAGGAGTCGCTCTGATGATCAGTACAGAGGTCGTCCCGCCCTCTGGCGGGGCGGAGCAGCGGCGGGTCTTCGGCGGGCGGTTCGTCACCGCGGTGTCGCTCGGCTCGGTGCTGAACCCGATCAACTCGTCCGTCATCGCCGTCGCGCTGGTGGCGATCGGGGAGGCGTTCGGTGCCGGCGCCGACCGGACCACCTGGCTCGTCTCGGCGCTGTACCTGGCCACCGCCGTAGGGCAGCCCACCATGGGCCGCCTGGCCGACCGGCTCGGCCCCCGCCGCGTCTACCTCGCCGGCACGGCCCTGGTCGGCGCGGGCGGGCTGCTCGGCTGCCTGGGCTGGTCGCTGCCCGCCCTGGTCGTCGCCCGCGTGGTCATAGGTCTGGGGACCTCGGCGGCCTACCCGGCCGCGATGGCGATGGTGCGCCGCCGGGCGGAGCGGCTGGACGGCGGCACCCCGGGCGGCGTGCTCAGCGCCCTGGCCATCGCCGGGCAGGTGAGCATGGCGGTGGGCCCGCCGCTGGGCGGGCTGCTGATCGCCGCCGGCGGCTGGCGGATGACGTTCCTGGTGAACGTCCCGCTCGCGGCCGCCGGCATGGCCGCCGCGCTGGCCTGGCTCCCCAAGGACGGCCCGCGCGACACCGGCGCCTCGCTGTGGCGCGCACTCGATCCGGCCGGCGTGCTGCTGTTCACCGCCGCTCTCACCGCGCTGCTGGTGTTCCTGATGGACCTGGGCGATCCCCGCTGGTGGCTGCTCGGCACGTCCCTCGCCTTACTGGCCGCGCTCACCGCCTGGGAACTGCGCGCTCGCGCGCCGTTCATCGATCTGCGGATGCTGGCGCACAATCGCGCGCTCACCACCACCTACGTCCGCTATGGCGTGACGATGCTGGTGACCTACTGCTTCGTCTACGGGTGGACGCTGTGGCTGGAGCAGGCCACCGGCCGCTCGGCGTCGGCCGCGGGGCTGCTGATGTTGCCGTCGTTCGTCGTGGCCACCGCCGTCTCCGCGTTCGCCGCCCGGCGCCGCGTCTGGCCGTCCCTGGTCGCCGGAGCGGCGGCGCTGAGCCTCGGCTGCGGCGGTCTGCTCCTCCTCGACCACCGGACCCCGCTGTGGGCGTTGCTGCTCGTCAGCGTCGTGTTCGGCGTGCAGAACGGCCTCAACATCGTCACCAACCAGGCCGCCATGTACGCCCAGGCGCCCGCCGAGCAGACCGGTGCGGCCGCCGGGCTCCTCCGCACGTTCATGTACCTGGGGGCGATCACGTCCGCCGGCATGATCGGCCTCGCCTACGGCCGCCGCGCCACCGACGCCGGGCTCCACCACCTCGCCGCCGTCCTGACGGTCGTCGCGCTGGCGCTCCTGGCCGTCACCGCCGTCGACCGCACCCTCGCCAAGAACGTCAAATGACCTCGCCAAACGGAAGGCGATCGATTCTCCCTGAAAGGAATCGCCCGCGAGTTCGGTGGTGTTTGCACGCGAATCCCGGCGGGCACGTCGAATTGGTCAGCGGCCTCCGGACGGGAAAGCGCCCGTCCCGGCGACACCGAGCGATGAGGAGGCGCCGATGACCGGCCTTGACCGGCAACTCGTCTTCGCGCTCAAAGACGTGCACGCGCTGGAGCAGCACGTGCAGGCGGTGCTGAGCGAGGCCCTGACGACGGTGGCGGACGAGCCGGAGCTGTGCCGTCCGCTCGGCCACTTCGCCGAGCGCGCCCACTTCTATAACAGGGCGATCGAGGAGAGATTGCACGCCCATGGCGCTTCCCCGTCCATCGTGAAGGACGCCGGAATGCTGTTCGCGTCGGTCGCGGAAGCGGCGTTCGGTCCGGGGCACCGCGCGGGTGCCGCGAAGTACCAGCGCGACGCCTACTCCGCCGTGCATCTGCAGATCGCGGCGGGCGAGCTGCTGCGGCGCCTGGCCGAACGCGCCGGGGACTTGGAGACCGCACGGGTCGCCGGTGGGATGTGCGACGACGGCCATGAGATAGCCGACCAGTTGGCCGGCAATTGGGATCTCGCCTTGGAGGTCGCCCTTCGCGGTCACGGTTTCGGCCGCCCTCGGCACCACGGAAGCGACCCGTGACGGCAAGGCCCCGGGCAATACCGGTACGCGTGCATCCGAGATGTCGTGGCAGGAAAGACGAACCAACCATTTCTTGCGCGTTCTTGACCACGATGTGGTCTTCATCGAGGAGCCGCCGCAATGCGCCGCCCGGAGGGGGCCGAAAGCCCACGTCGAGAGGCGCTCACCCGGGGTGAGCGCCTCTCGACGGTCTTCGCTTGTCGGGTCACTTGAGGATCGGGAGGCGCTCGACCAGGGGGATCTTGGCCCACCAGCGGCCCAGGCCGAGGGTGTCGCCGGCGCTGACCAGGGCCAGGCCGATGATCACGACCGCGTAGATCAGGTGGTCGTCCATGAACAGGTTGTTGGCCGGGGGCAGGACCGCCGACCACATCATGACCAGCAGCGCCGCGCCGCCCACCGCCGCGATCCGCATGCCGATCCCCAGGACCAGGGCGGCACCGACTCCGGCGAGCCCGATCATGAACAGCCAGTCGGCCCAGGCCGCGCCGGCGATGTCGTGGTAGAACCCGGCGAACGGGCCCTTCGGAGAGAACTTCAGGAACCCCTCGGTCGGGCTGCCGCCCTTGGTCCACGCCTTGGCGGCCGGGGTCTCATGCCCCAGCCCGAACAGCTTGTCCAGGAACGCCCACAGGAACACCCAGCCCAGGGCCAGCCGCGCGACCGCCCACACGTACCGGGCCGCAGGCGACTCGGTCAGCGGCTTGGGGGTCACCACCCGCACCAGCGCGTGGTGCCCGTGCCGGGTGCTCATCTTGTGCTCGGAGACCGCCATCGCGTCTCACCTTCCATCGCATCGCCTTTTCTCTATCCACCCCGAACTCAACACCTCGGCAAACACGCGCTGTAGGACCGTTCGGCGCATGATCGACGGGACCTAAGTCCCGCTTCCCGGCCGTTTCCACGGCCGCTGGATTTCTGTTCTCCGGCCATGGACCTTCGTGGCCGGCGGGACGTTCGTCCCGATGATCGCGGGACTTCCGGTGCCTGTGAGGCGGCCCTCTGGCGGGGTAGCGTGCGTGTCATCACCACTGACTCGAGGGAACGATCACTATGACGGGGTCGGACGACCAGAACGCGCGGGGCACGAGGACGATCCGAGTGTTCCTGCTGGACGACCACGAGGTCGTCCGCCGCGGGGTCGCCGCCCTGCTGTCCGCCGAGGACGACATCGAGATCGTCGGCGAGGCCGGAACCGCCGAACACGCCCTTGCGCGCATCCCCGCCGCCCGGCCCGACGTCGCCGTCCTGGACGTCCGCCTCCCCGACGGCGACGGCGTCGAGGTGTGCCGCGAGATCCGCTCGCAGATGCCGGAGCTGGCGTGCCTCATGCTCACCTCCTTCGACGACGAGGACGCCCTGTTCGAAGCCGTCATGGCCGGCGCCGCCGGCTACGTCCTCAAACAGATCCACGGCTCGGACCTGGTCGGCGCCGTCCGCACCGTCGCCTCCGGCCAATCCCTCCTGGACCCCCGCAGCACCGCCCGCATGCTCCAACGCATCCGCGCCCGCCAAGAAAAACAAGACCCCCTCAAAGACCTCACCGACCAAGAACGCCACATCCTCGAACTCATCGGCGAGGGACTCACCAACCGCCAGATCGGCGAACGCCTCTTCCTCGCCGAAAAAACCGTCAAGAACTACATCTCCAGTATCTTCACCAAACTCGGCATGAGCCGCCGCACCCAAGCCGCCGCCCTCGCAGCCCAACTCAAAGCCGACACCGACAAGAACCACCGCCACCACAGGTGAACGGCCGCGCCGCACCCCGGCCGGCGAGACGAAGAATGTCGGGCTCCGGTCCCTGTCCGGTCCCTGACACCCCGTGACGAGCCTCAGGTCCTGCCGGCGATGGAGCGCGGGTTCCGGATCCGCAAGCCCAGCTGGACCTTCCACATCGCCTCGGCCAGAGCGTGGAACTGGTAGAGCAGGCGGCGCAGTACGGGGAGATCACCGGCGTCCGCGGTCGCGGCGGCGTGCTCGGCGACGATCGTCAGGCGGTTGACGCGGCAGGCGAGGAAGTGCGCGAGGGCTTCGCGCCGGACGCTGCCCGAGAACGCGTCGAGCAGGACCGCCTCGGCGGCGTCCAGTTCGCTGAGCACTTCGGTGGTGGCGGCGCGGACGTCGGTTCCGGTGCCCTTGCCGTTCCGGGCGAGGAGCTTCAACCGGGCGAGGGCGGGCAGGCAGCGGCGATGACGTTCTCGTAGGACGTCCTCAAGGGTGGTCGTATCCACGGCGGTGGCGCTCATGCCTCCACGATCCCGGCGACGGGCCGAGCCCCAGTAGGGCGGGAGGTCCCGGTCCGCGCGACGAAGGTCCCGAAGTTCGCGGCCGATCGGGCGCCGGCGCGGCGTCGCCGAAGCCCCCCGACGGAGCGGTCTCGACTCACCTGCACCGCACCCTGAAGACCGGCGACGAGCTTCTGGTCGGGGCACCGTTCGGCGACGTCGTCCTGGACGACGGCTCCGACCCCCTGGTCCTGGTCAGCGGCGGAATCGGGATCACGCCGATCGCCGCGATGCTGGACCATCTCGCCGCGACGCACCCGGAACGCCGAGTCATCGCCCTCCACGCCGACCGCTCCCCCGCCGCGCGCCTACCTGTGCGGCCCCATCGCGTTCATGCGGGACGTCCGGCACGGCCTGCTGCAGGCCGGTGTGAGCGACGAGCGCATCCACTACGAGGTCTTCGGGCCCGACCTGTGGCAGCAGAACGACTGACGAGACGAGCACGACGGCGGCCACCGCCCCTCCTTGAGATCGCCGGCCCCGGCGCACCATGATCTACTTGGCCGGGCACGTCGAGACGGGAGGCCGCCATGGGCAAGGCGTCGGGCAAGGTCAAGCGGCTGCCCCGCGACGTCTACGAGCGGGAGCTGGCTCGGCTCCAGACGGAGCTGGTGACGCTGCAGGAGTGGGTGCGTGCCGAGGGCGCCCGCGTCGTCGTGGTGTTCGAGGGGCGGGACGCGGCCGGCAAGGGCAGCACGATCAAGCGGGTCACCGAGTACCTCAACCCGCGCGTGGCCCGGATCGTGGCGCTGCCCGCGCCGACCGACCGCGAGCGCACCCAGTGGTACTTCCAGCGCTACGTCGAGCACCTGCCCGCCGCCGGCGAGATCGTGCTGTTCGACCGGTCCTGGTACAACCGGGCGGGCGTCGAGCGGGTCATGGGCTTCTGCACCCAGCAGGAGTACACGCGCTTCCTCCACCAGTGCCCGATCTTCGAGCGGCTGCTCGTCGAGGACGGCGTCCTGCTGCGCAAGTACTGGTTCTCGGTCAGCGACGCCGAGCAGGAGCGGCGCTTCCGCAGCCGGCTGGAGGACCCGATGCGGCGATGGAAGCTGTCCGCCATGGACCTGGAGTCGATCACCAGGTGGGAGGACTACTCGCGCGCCAAGGACGAGATGTTCGTCCACACCGACATCCCCGAGGCGCCGTGGTACGTCGTGGAGAGCGAGGACAAGCGGCGGGCGCGGATCAACATGATCGCCCACCTGCTGTCGACGATCCCCTACCACGAGGTGGAACGCCCGCCTCTGGAACTGCCCCCGCGTCCCGCCCCGAAGGGCTACGAGCGGTCGCCGCGGGAGATGCAGACGCAGGTCCCCGACCACTCCGCGACCTTGGGCACCGGCCGCTGACCGCTGGTCGTACCGGCCGCTGACCGCTGGTCGCACGGCGGAGCAGGCGCTTCCCAGCGTCAGATGAGCGCCGAGCCGTTGTCGCCGGGGTGCAGCCCGAGGGCCATGGCCGCGTCGTGCGAGGCGACACCGTTCTCGCCCGGTATGCGACGTCCGGAGAGCATCTCCGGACGCAGCCGGACGAACTGGTCGCGCTGCCCCGGCGCCCAGGCGCGCAGGTCGAGCCTCTCCAGCGCGGCGATCTCGCCGGGCGCGGAGACGCGGCGCGCCGGGCCGATCGCGACCACCGACCAGCCGGTCCGCGCGCCGGCGTCGAACGCGTCGATCTCGAAGGCGACGATGGCGCCGCTCGCAGCGGTGGCCAGCCGGGAGGTCCGCGACGTCCGGAACACGACGTCGTCGCCGTCCAGGACGTAGTTGACCGGTTGGATCGCCGGCAGGGCGTTGTGGGTGAAGACGATCCGGCCGACCTCGGCGTGCCGCAGCAAATCCCGGCACTCGTCGGGACCGAGGATCTCCAGACCACTGCGATCGAGTTGCATTCCTCCACCATGCTCGGCCCGCGCGGGCCCGGTCAGGGCCTAAGGTCCCGACTCATGGACGCTCATGGCGCGCCGGGCGGCGATCGCCGCCGGGCAGGCCCGACCAGGGGTCCTCGCGCCGCCAAACGGTGGGAAAGTGCAGCGGGACGCCCTGCTCGGCGGCCAGCGGGCCGATGATCCGCATCGTGGCGTCGAGGTCGTCGCCGAGACGGGGCAGGGCGCGCAGCGGCTTGTCGAGCGGCCGGAAGAAGTCGTCCCAGTGGACGAGGACGACCCTGCGCGCCCCCACAGCCTCGACCGTCTCCTTCCAGTAGGCCCGGACGTACTCCTCGTCCTGGAGGCCGAGCTGGCCGACGCCGAGGTAGGCGACATCGGCGGATCGTCCTTCCAGGGCTCCCGGGACGAAGCCCGCGCTCCCCTGGACGAGGGCGGTACGGCCGCCGGCGTGCCGCAGGAGCAGGGACCACGCGTCGCCGCACCGGTAGGCCGACGCCCTGACGGGCGGGGCGACGGGGCCCGTGATCGAGCCGGGGTACCGGTCGGGCGGGCAGTGCCTGGATTCGACCAGGGTGAGGGTGAAGGCCCCGCAGGTGATCGGTTCGCCGGGCGCGGCCCGGACGATCTCGTCGTCGGGGAGGCCGCCGCCGCGTCCGACGTGGGCGGCGGACGGGCCGCCGACCAGCCGCGCCCCGGTGCGGGCGGCGACCACCGCCGAGTCCATGGCGTGGTCGAAGTGGGTGTGCACGGGCACGACCGCGTCGAGCGCGGCCACGCCGGCCCGCGTGAGGGCGGCGTCGATGCGGCGGCGGTCCGGGGCGATGCGCCGCAGCCCCACCGCCGCCGGCGACGGGCGGGAGAAGAACCCGTCGGTCATGACGGCGGAGGCCCCGTCCGCGAAGAGGAGGGTGGAGACCCCCAGGAAGGTGACCGAGAGACCCTCGCCGGCTCCCGGCACGTCGAACCGGTCGGCGTAGCGGGAGATGTCGGGGCGACCGAACCGCGGCTTCATGGGGTGACCCTAACGGCTGGCCGGGGTCGAGCCGGGACAGTGATCTGACGGGCTTTCAGTTCGGGTTCCCCGGCACTAATCTGACGGCTAGTCAGAAACGGGCGGCCCTCGGCCGCCCGTCCGGTCGGCTCGCGGAGGCAAGATCCCGATGGAAGCTCACACCCCGCCCGGCGCGCCGCTCGCCGGGATCCGGATCGTCGAGGCGTCGATGCTCGGGCCCGGCGCCGCCACCACCCACCTGGCCGACCTCGGCGCCGACGTGATCAAGGTCGAGCCGCCGCGCGGCGACTACCTCCGCGAGACGACCTGGCCGCTCGTCTCAGGGGTGTCGCTGATGCACCTGCACATCAGTCGCGGCAAGCGCAGCATCGTGCTCGACCTGCGCACCGCCGAGGGCCGGGAGGTGTTCCTCGACCTCGCCAGGGGCGCGGACGTCGTCGTGGAGGCGATGCGGCCGGGCGGCCTGGAACGCCGGGGCGTCGGGCCCAAAGAGCTCGCGCAGGTCAACCCGCGGCTGGTGTTCTGCGGCATCTCCGGGTACGGCGAGACCGGCCCGTACCGCGACCTGCCGAGCCACGGCGTCGCCTTCGACACCTGGGCCGGGCTCGTCCGCCCGGAACCGACCGCGGACGGCCACTGGGCGATCCCCGAGCACCCCTCGACGGGCATCAACGCCGGGCCGCTGTTCGCCGCCCTCGGCATCCTCGCCGCGGTCATCCGGGCACGGGCCGCGGGCACCGGGGGCCGCCTGGAGGTCGCCCAGTCGGACGCGGCCGCGTCGATGGACTGGCTGCGCAGCGAGACCTGGCGGGCCTACGAGCGGCCCGAGAGCGAGGTCACCGGCAACAGCGCCGACGGGTTCCGGCGCCGCGAGCCGGGGACGGCCGGCATGCGCGACGGCGTGCGGTACCAGTTCTACGCCACGGCGGACGGCCACATCCTGCTCATGGCCTCCGAACGGGAGCTCTGGCGCAACTTCTGCACCGCCGTCGGCCGCCCCGACCTGTTCGAGCGGCACCCCGGCTCGCGCTACGCCGACCACGCCGTCGGCGACACCGTGCTGCGCGACGAGCTGACGAAGATCTTCGCCGGTCGCGGCAGCGCCGAGTGGATCGCGTTCGGCGGCGAGCACAACGTGCCGATCGCGCCGGTGAACACGCCCCGGACGCTGGCCGACGACCCGCAGTTCCAGGAGCGCCTGCCCTGGTTGCCGGCCGAGCGGCTCGGCACCGACCAGCTGCCGAGCCCGATCAGGTTCGTCGGCGAGGAGCGCCGGATCCCGGCCCGCGCGCCCGCCCTGGGCGAGCACACGGAGGAGATCCTGCGCGAGGTGCTCGGCTACGGTCCGCCGGCGATCGCGCGGCTGCGCGAGTCGGGCGCGCTGGGCTCGCCGGACGGGGCGGAGAAGGCGGAGGGGGCGGGCGGCGCAGGGCCGGGTCCCGCCGGGCCGGGTTCCGGCGCGGAGGGCGGCTGACCGCGCCGGGAGACGGCCGATGTTGCCTATTGCACAAATCTGACGCCCCATCATATTGTCGCTTCCACTGCGTCCTTGGAGGTGAGACCATGGAACTCGCCCGAAACAGAACGAGTTCTACGATCCCCCGGCACGATTCGGAGCCACCACCCGCCGCCATCCACGCGACCGGGGTCGAGCGCCGGTTCCGCCGCGGCCGCGCGGACGTGCACGCTCTGGGGCCGGTCGACCTCGACATCGCGGCGGGCGAGTTCTGCTGCGTGGTGGGGCCGTCCGGTTGCGGCAAGTCGACGTTCCTGCGGCTGGTCGCCGGGCTGCTGCGGCCGAGCGCCGGACGCCTGGAGATCCGCGCCACCGCCCGGCACCCGGCCGCGATGATCTTCCAGGACTACGGCATCTACCCCTGGAAGACCGTCCTCGGCAACGTCCGCTTCGGGCTGGACGTCCAGGGCGTCCCGCGCAAGGAGGCGACCCGGCGGGCCCGCGACTGGCTCTCCCGGATGGGGCTGACGGACTTCGCCGACGCCTACCCCGCCTCGCTGTCGGGCGGCATGCGGCAGCGGGTGTCGATCGCCCGCGCGCTCGCCGTCGAGCCGGAGATCCTGCTGATGGACGAGCCGTTCGCGGCTCTCGACGCCCAGCTGCGCACCATCCTGCAGGAGGAGCTGCTGGCGATCTGCGAGGCGGACCGGCGCACCGTGCTGTTCATCACGCACAGCCTGGAGGAGGCCATCGTCCTCGGTGACCGGGTGCTGGTGATGAGCGCCCGTCCCGGCCGCGTCCTTGCCGAGCGCACGCCCCCGTTCGGCCGCCCGCGCAGCGGGGACGTCCGGCACTCCCCCGAGTGCGCCGAACTGAAGGCCGAGCTGTGGGACCTGCTGCGGGGCGAGATCGAACCGGCCGGAGGTGGCGGAGAATGACCGAACAGCGAACCCTGCGGCCGGCCGCGGCCGAGGAGCGGATCATCGTGCGCGAGCCGGGACCCGCCGAGCGGTCCCCGGCGGCCGCCGCGACCCGCCGGCGCACGCTGGAGCTCGGGCTGGCGATCGCCGTCCCGGTCGTCCTCGTCGGGCTGTGGCAGCTCGCCGCGGACCGCGGCTGGATCGACGCGCGGCTGTACCCCTCGCCGTCCACCATCGTCGCCAACGGGTGGGACCTCGCCGTGGACGGCAGGCTCTGGCCGGACGTCTGGGCGACGAGCCGCCGGGTCGTCCTCGGCTTCCTGCTCGGCACCGGCGTCGGCGTGCTGCTCGGCCTGGTGATGGGCACCTCGCGGACGGTGCGCGCCGCGCTGGAGCCCCTGCTCGACGCGCTGTACGTGGTGCCGAAGCTGGCGCTGCTGCCGATCTTCCTCAACATGTTCGGCCTCGGCGAGGGGCCGCAGCTCGCGCTGGTCGCCACCACCGTCTTCTTCTTCGTGTGGATCTCCACGATGTCGGCGTTCCTGGCCGTCCCGGAGGGCTACCGCGAGGCGGGCGAGGTCTTCGGGGCGGGCCGGTGGCAGATGTTCCGGCACGTGCTGCTGCCCGGCGCGCTGCCCCAGATCATGGTCGGCGCCCGGATCGCGGCGGGCGTGTCCGTCCTGGTCATCGTGGCCTCGGAGTTCGTCGCCGCGACCGACGGGCTGGGCTACCTCATCTTCAATTCGCGGGCGCTGTTCCAGAACGACGTGATGTACGTCGGCATCGTCTGCGTCGCGGTGCTCGGCGTGATCTTCTCCGAGATCATCCGCTTCCTCGGCCGGCGGCTGACCCCCTGGGCGCCCGGTGACCGTGACCGCGTCCGTACCTGACCAGGCGCTTCGGCACCGGAGGACACCATGAGACTTCCCCTGTTCGTTCCCATCGTCGCCGCGGTGACGCTCGCCGCCGGCGCGTGCGGCGCGAAGGGCGCCGCCGACTCCGGCGCCCCGCGCAAGGCGCGCCCGATCACTCCGGTGGCGGGCTGCGACGCGGCGGCTTGGAGCGATCCAGCCGACCTGGCGCCCGACCGCGCCCCGGCCCGCTGCAAGCCCGGCGCGCCCGCGCCCCGGCCGCTGGCGAAGAAGACCAGGATCACGATCTCGGCCAGCACCGGATCGGCCGAGTTCGTGGCCCCGCTGCGGCTCGGCATCGCCAAGGGCGAGTTCGCCAAGGAGAACCTGGAGGTGGAGTTCAAGCAGCTCGGGGTCGCCGACTCGATCCCGCTGCTGGCCAAGGGCGACCTCGACGCGATGTGGTCCGCGCCCGAGGCGGCGTTCTTCAACGGCCTCCAGCAGAGGTTCGAACTGCGCTGGGTGCTCGGCAACTACTCCTCCAGCCCGCAGTCCAAGTCCGGGCTCTGGGCCCGCGCGCCGAAGGGCGCCGCGCCCGCCGCCGTCAGGCTCGGCGACGCGCGGGTCGGCACGCTCATCGGCAAGGGCAGCGTGATCACCTATCCGATGAGCCAGGTCCTCGGCCGGCACGGCACCAGCCTCAAGAAGGTCCGCTTCACCAGCCTCACCGGGCCCGCCGACACGGTGACCGCGCTGAAGAACGGCGGCGTCGACGCGGCGTGGATGGTCGACCCGGTCTGGAAGGAGGTGGACGGCAGGCCCGGGTTCCAGTTCCTCGGCGGCCAGCCCCTCGGCGAGCCGCTCGGCGGCCTGATCTACGGGCCGGGGATGCTGCGCAAGAACGCGGACGCGGGCGTCGCGTTCGTCCGCGCCCTGATCCGGATCGTGAACACCTACTTCACCGGGGACTACAAGAAGAACGCCGCGTTCGTCGGGGAGCTGGCGTCGAGCCTCGGCCTCAAGCCGGAGGCGCTCACCGCCGTCCCGGCCCCGGTCTGGGACTGGGAGATCCGCAAGGGCACGACCGACCGGTTGCAGAAGGCGTACGTCGAGGGCGGCGCACTCGGGAAGACGGTGCCCGAGTCCGAGGCCGTCGACCGCACCTTCTATGAGGAGGCCGTGGGCCACAAACCCTGACCCGGGCACGGACGGAGCGGCCCCGGAACCGGCAGGACGGTTCCGGGGC
>NZ_JBEPCJ010000131.1:0-22247 GCF_040299565.1 Spirillospora sp. NPDC000708 | reverse complement strand
GGGGCGCGGGCCAACACCCGGCTTTATAAAACCCCCGGCGTGCACTAAAACCCACACCCCCCCCGCCCTGCGCGCAGCCCCCCGGCGCGCCCCCCCCCCGCGGCGCCGCGCCCGGCCGGAGGGGAGCCGGCCGCGCCGATCAGGATCCAGGGCTCCGCGGCGGGACGCGCGTTCGTCTCCCGGCGGCCCGTCGTCGAGCCCGTCCCCGCCGACGGCTCCGAAGCGCCGGACGGCATGGACGCCCGGGTGTACTCCCCCGTCACCGCGCGGGGCGAGCGGCTCGGCGTCCTGGAGTTCGGGTCGGCGGGCGGCGACTGGGACGAGGGCGAGCTGGCCGAGCTGGCGGAGATCGGCGCGGTGTTCGGGTCGGCGCTGCGGGTCGCGTGGAACCACACCGACCGGTACGAGCGGGCCCGGCGCAGCCAGCGGCTCACGCTCGCGGCCGAGCTGCAGTGGCAGCTGCTGCCCGGGCACGCCTGCACCGGGGACGGCTACACCCTCGCCGGGCACCTGGAGCCCGCCTACTCGATCGGCGGCGACAACTTCGACTGGTCCGCCGAGCACGACCACCTCGCGCTGACCGTCACCAACGGGTCGGGCACCGGCATCCAGGCGGCGCTGCTGACGTCGCTGACCGTCGGGGCGCTGCGCAACGCGCGCCGGTCCGGCGCCGACATCGGCGAGCAGGCGAGCCTGGCCAACGACATGGTGCACGTCCGCTACGGCGGGCGGGAGTTCACCGAGACGCTGGTGATGCGGATCGACCTGGCCGACGGCATGGTGCACGTCATCGACGCGGGCTCGCCGCGGATCCTGCGGATGCGCGGCGCCGAGGTGGCGCGCGTCCCGCTGGAGCAGCAGCTGCCCCTCGGCATGTTCCCCGACACCGAGTACCGGCCGCAGCGGTTCCGGCTGGAGCCCGGCGACCGGCTCGTCATCGTCAGCGACGGGGTGTTCTCCGCGCGGTCCGCGCGCGGCGAGTTCGGCACGCACGCGCTGGAGCAGGCGACCCGCCGCAGCCGCCTGCAGGACGCGGTGGAGGTGCCGCTGACCATCGTGAGCGAGCTGATCGAGCACCACGAGGGCGCCGACCTCGCCGACGACGCCGTGGTGGTCTGCCTGGACTGGCACGGCCCCGCCGCGCGGCCCGCCGCCGAGCCGGAGTAACCTCCCGCTTACCCGAGCGAGGAGGCGCGATGGACGGGCTGGACGCGATGGAGACCGTGCGGGCGGCCGACGGCATCATCCACGACGTGGGCGCGGCGTGGATGCTCGACCCGGCGACACCGGAGCGCGGGAAGCGCGCCGGATACGGCAACCCGTTCGCCTTCTACTTCGCGGGCCGCGGCGGGGTCCTCGGGGACGTCGACGCCGACGTGGTGTCCGCCGCGATGGGCTGGTTCCCGCCGCAGGTCGTCCGGCTCTTCTGGGACGAGGGCGTCGCGGTCGCCGGGGCGCGCGAGGCCGCCCGGCGGTACGCGGTGACGTGCGCGGAATGGGGCCGCGACCACATCGGCGACGCCGGCGGCGAGCGGCTGTGCGACCTGGCCGGCCGCGTCGTCGAGGCCGCCGAGGGCTCGGGGCTGCCGCTGTTCTGCGGATGGCGCGCAGAGCCGCTGGTCGACGACGTCCCGGGCCGCACCGCGCAGCTCGTGCACGTGCTGCGCGAGTGGCGCGGCGCGCTGCACCTGGTGGCGACGACGGCCGCCGGGCTCGCGCCGCTGGAGGCCGTGCTCGCCGGCTCCGACGAGGGCCGGGCGCGCTTCCTCGGCTGGCGCGGCGACCTCCCCGACTGCTCCGGTCTCAAGGGGCGCCGCGCGGAGGCGGAGGAGACCACCGACCGGCTCGCCGCCGCCGTGTACGAGCGGGCGCTGTCGCCCGCCGAGCGCGCCGAGTTCGCGGAGCTCGTCCGCGCGGTCGGCGCCGCCGCCCTGGGCTGAGCCCCGCCGAGCGCTGGGGCGGGCGCTGGGGCGACGCGCTTTTTGTCGTCCGGGGCACAAGAACCGTCCGGCGATTGTGTCAGCGGGCGACTGTCGCGGCGGCGGGGCGGCGTTCATTGTTGCCCCGTATCCGTCCGCGTCCGGAAGGAGAACGTGATGGGGCGACCACCCCACCCCGTCGTTCGCCGCCCGTCGCGCCGGCTCGGCGGGCTCGCCGTGCTGGGCGCGTCGGCGCTCGTCGCCGCCGCGGCGGCGCTCCCCGTCCACGCCTTCGCCGCCCCCGCCGCCCCGGCGGCCGACCCGTCCGCCGACCGGGTCGAGACGCCGGTCGCCACGGGCTCGCCCGTCACCGGCGTCACCGAGACCATGGTGCGGGTGCGCGTCCCGCTGCCGTCCTCGGCGGGCCCGCACCCGGAGGCCTGCGACTGGCTGTCGTACCTGCGGTTCCGGGACTCCGCCGGCCCCGCCGCGTCGGCGGACGCCGACCGGATCCTCGTCGCGCAACCCGGCATCCTGGAGGGCGCGGGCGCCTTCGACAGCGTCGCCCGCAACACCGTCGCGGCCGCCGCGAAGAACGGGAAGCACATCGAGTTCTGGGCGCTGGACCGCAGGTCCAACTGCCTGGAGGACCACACCGGCGTGCAGGCCGGCCTCGCCGCCAAGGACGTCCACCTCGCCGTCGACTACTACTACCGGCGGAAAGAGGTGGACGGCCGGAAGTTCGCGGGCTACCAGACCAACGACCAGGTGACGTGGCTGCAGAACGTCGGGCTGGAGCAGACCGTCCGCGACCAGTACGACCTGATGGTCCACGAACTGCCCGACCAGGCGGCCCGCAAGCGGAAGATGCTCTGCGGCGGCCATTCCCTCGGCGGCGTCCTGACCGCGTTCTTCGCCGAATGGGACTTCGACGGGAACCCCTCCACCACCGACGACGCCGGCTACGAGCAGTGCTCCGGCTACTTCGCGCTCGACACCCGGATCAGCACGAGCCTGCCCGGCATGGACGGCCAGATCCCGACCGACCTGATCCCGCTGCTGAAGTTCGGCGCGAGCGCCGTCCAGGCCGGGCTGGAGAGCGGCGTCGTCCCCCGCGCGCTCTCGGCCCCCGCGCTGATCAACACCGAGACGATGAACCTGCTGTCGATCGCGGGCCTCGCCGCCGACCTCGCCCCGGACGGCCCGTCCGACCTCTCGACCTATGTGCCGTCCTCGTTCAACACCGACACGACCTACCGGCTGCTGTTCTCCAAGGACTACCCGACGTTCCTCAAGGGCTCCCCGACGGTGAAGGACTTCCGCTTCACCAACGCGGCGGCGCTCGGCGGGCTCCTCGACGACAACTCCGAGCCGCTGGCGTTCATGCAGGCAAGCGTCGGGTTCTGGGACGGCGGGAAGATCGTCGACAAGGAGTTCCCGGCACCGAACGACCTGGACTCGATCGGCCTCGGCGGCCTCGGCCAGCTCCTCGGCCCGGACAAGAAGGCCATCCCGGACGAGCCGAACGGCCCGCTCTACACCTGGCGGAACTACGACGCCCTCGGAGGCGGGGTGCCCCCTTCCAAGGACGGCACCCCCTTCACGTCCGCCGCCAAGGAGGTCACCGACATCGGCGAGCTGGCCCGCAGCCTCGCCGAGCAGCCGCTCGACTTCACCGAGCACTACTTCCCCACCAAGATGGTCACCGACATCGCGCTGGCCGCGTCCCCCGGCATCGCCGACGACGCCGTCCACACGAACGGGCCGACCGCGAACCCGATCATCAACTTGGAGGCCGGCGACGGGCTCGGCGGCCGCGACCCGCGGCCCGGCGACGTCGTCGCCCCCGGCTACCAGCACATCGACGTGCTGACCGCCGCCGCGAAGCAGAACGGCGGCGAGCCCGAGATCGTCTCCACGAACCTGGCCGCCTTCGCCGCGAAATGACCGTCGCCCGCCCGCGCCCCGCCCCCGGTGTTTCGGGGTGCGGGGCGCGGGTACGTGGCCGCCCGACGAGGTGAGGGGGTCGGGATGGGCGTCCGCCAGTGGATCGGGTCGTGGCCGGTGTACCGGCAGGTCACGGGAGACGATCCGCTGGGCCGCGGGGCCGCCGCCAAGAGCGGCGTCAGCGAGCGGCTCAAGCCGCGGGTCAGCACCGCCGACCAGGTCGTCAAGTCCGTCTGCCCGTACTGCGCGGTCGGCTGCGGCCAGAACGTGTACGTCAAGGACGACAAGGTCGTCCAGATCGAAGGCGACCCCGACTCCCCGGTCAGCCGCGGGCGGCTCTGCCCGAAGGGGTCCGCGAGCCTCCAGCTGACGACCGGCTCGGCGCGCGAGCAGCACGTGCTCTACCGCCGCCCGCACGGCACCGAATGGGAACGGCTCGACCTCGACACCGCCATGGAGATGATCGCCGACCGCGTCATCGCGGCGCGGCGGCACGGCTGGGAGTGGGAGCGGAACGGGAACCGGACGAGGCGCACCCTCGGGTTCGCCAGCCTCGGCGGCGCCACCCTCGACAACGAAGAGAACTACCTCATCAAGAAGCTGTTCACCGCGCTCGGCGCCGTACAGATCGAGAACCAGGCCCGCATTTGACACTCCTCCACCGTTCCCGGTCTGGGAACCTCGTTCGGACGCGGCGGCGCGACCACCTTCCAGCAGGACCTGCAGAACGCCGACTGCATCGTCGTCCAGGGCTCGAACATGGCCGAGTGCCATCCGGTCGGGTTCCAGTGGGTGATGGAGGCGAAGGCGCGCGGGGCCAAGCTGGTGCACGTCGACCCGCGGTTCACCCGCACCAGCGCGCTCGCGGACCTGCACGTCCCGCTGCGCGCGGGCAGTGACATCGCGTTCCTCGGCGGGATCATCAACCACGTCCTGGCGAACGAGCGGTACTTCCGCGAGTACGTGCTGGAGTACACGAACGCGTCGGTGATCCTGGACGAGGGCTTCCGCGACACCGAGGACCTCGACGGCGTCTTCTCCGGCCTCGACCCCGAGTCCCGCGGCTACGACCAGGCGACCTGGCGCTACGAGGGCCTGGAGGTGCAGGCCGCCGCCGGCGAGCGCGACATGGAGTACGAGGACCGGGCCGCCGCGTCGACGTCGGGGCACGGCGAGGCCACCGGGGCCGGCGGCCCGGCGCTCGGCGAGGGCGACCCGTCCCGCGACCCGTCCCTGGAGCACCCGAGGTGCGTGTTCCAGGTGCTCAAGCGGCACTTCTCCCGGTACACCCCGGAGATGGTGGAGCGGATCTGCGGCGTCCCGCAGGACCAGTTCCTCCAGGTCTGCGAGCTGGTCACGGAGAACTCCGGCCGCGACCGCACCACCGCGTTCGCGTACGCGGTCGGCTGGACGCAGCACACCGTCGGCGTCCAGTACATCCGGACGGCGGCGATCCTGCAGACGCTGCTCGGCAACATCGGGCGGCCCGGCGGCGGCATCCTCGCGCTGCGCGGCCACGCCTCCATCCAGGGGTCGACCGACATCCCGACGCTGTTCAACCTGCTGCCCGGGTACATCCCGATGCCGCACGCCCACGCCAACGAGAGCCTGGACGCGTTCATCGCCGCCGAGGCCGCGAAGAAGGGCTTCTGGGGCGAGATGCGCTCCTACTTCGTCAGCCTGATGAAGTCCTACTTCGGCGACGCGGCGACCGCCGACAACGACTTCTGCTTCGACTACCTGCCGCGCCTCACCGGCTCGCACAGCACGTACGAGACGGTGATGGCGCAGATCAAGGGCGCCTGCAAGGGCTACTTCCTGCTCGGCGAGAACCCGGCGGTCGGGTCGGCGAACGCGAAGATGCAGCGGCTCGGGATGGCGAACCTCGACTGGCTCGTCGTCCGCGACTTCTCGCTCATCGAGTCGGCGACGTGGTGGAAGGACGGCCCGGAGATCGAGTCCGGGGAGATGCGCACCGAGGACATCGGCACCGAGGTGTTCTTCATGCCCGCCGCCGCGCACACCGAGAAGGACGGCAGCTTCACCAACACCCAGCGGATGCTCCAGTGGCACCACAAGGCCGTCGAACCGCCCGGGGACGCGCGCAGCGAGCTGTGGTTCATGTACCACCTGGGCCGGATCATCCGGGACAAGCTCGCCGGGTCGTCCGACGAGATGGACCGCCCGGTGCTCGACCTCGCCTGGGACTACCCGGTGCGCGGCGAGATCGCCGAGCCCGACGCCGAGGCCGTGCTCGCCGAGATCAACGGCCGTGACGCCGACGGGAACCCGATCTCGTCCTACACCCAGCTGAAGCCGGACGGCTCCACCTCCTGCGGGTGCTGGATCTACGCGGGCTGCTACGCCGACGGCGTCAACCAGGCCGCCCGCCGCAAGCCCGGCGGCGAGCAGAGCTGGGTGGCGCCCGAGTGGGGCTGGGCGTGGCCGATGAACCGCCGCATCCTGTACAACCGGGCGTCCGCCGACCCCGACGGCAACCCGTGGAGCGACCGGAAGGCGCTCGTCTGGTGGGACGCCGAGAAGGGCGAGTGGACGGGCCACGACGTGCCCGACTTCGTCGCCGACAGGGCGCCGGACTACAAGCCGCCGCACGGCGCGACCGGCCCCGACGCCCTCGCCGGGAACGACCCGTTCATCATGCAGGCCGACGGCAAGGCGTGGCTGCACGTCCCCGCCGGGCTCATGGACGGCCCGCTGCCGGCCCACTACGAGCCGCAGGAATCGCCGTTCGACAACCCGCTGTACAAGCAGCAGCGCAATCCCGTCCGGCAGATCATCGAGCCGCATCCGGCGAACCTCTACCAGCCGAGCGGCGACCGGCCCGGCTCGGAGGTGTTCCC
Organism: Spirillospora sp. NPDC000708; assembly: GCF_040299565.1. Taxonomy (NCBI): domain Bacteria; kingdom Bacillati; phylum Actinomycetota; class Actinomycetes; order Streptosporangiales; family Thermomonosporaceae; genus Spirillospora; species Spirillospora sp. NPDC000708. The sequence continues at coordinate 15,520 of NZ_JBEPCJ010000131.1, read as the reverse complement.
GTACGTCACCACGACGTACCGGCTCACCGAGCACCACACGGCGGGCGGCATGTCCCGCTGGCAGCCGTACCTGGCCGAGCTCCAGCCGGAGTTCTTCTGCGAGGTGTCGCCGGAGCTCGCGGCCGAACGCGGCCTCGAACACGCCGGGTGGGCCACCGTCATCAGCGCCCGAGGCGTCATCGAGGCCCGCGTCATGGTGACCGAGCGGATGTCGCCGCTGCGGATGGACGGCCGCACCCTGCACCAGATCGGCCTGCCCTACCACTGGGGCGCCAACGGCTACAGCCGCGGCGACGCCGCCAACGAGCTGCTCCACCTGTCCCTGGACCCGAACAGCCACATCCAGGAGGCCAAGGCCCTCGCCTGCGACATCCGCCCGGGCCGCCGCCCCCGCGGGGAGGCCGCCCTCGCCCTCGTCCGCTCCTACCGCGAGCGCGCCGGCATCACCGACCGGACCGGCACCCAGATGTGACCCGGCCCCCGCCGGTCAGCGGATGAGGAGGGGGTGGCCGGTGGCGGGGACGAGCTCGCCGATGACGGGGTGGTCCGGGAGTTCGGCGGCGACGAGGAGGCCGCCGGAGGTCTGGGCGTCGGCGAGCAGGAGGCGGTCCTCCTCGGAGGCGGTGCCGAAGTCGGTATGCGGGGCGACCCAGTCGAGGTTGCGGCGGGTGCCGCCGCTGACGTACCCGGCGCTGACGGCGTCGCGGGCGCCGTCCAGGTAGGGGACGGCGGCGGCGTCGACGACGGCGGTGACGCCGGACGCGCGGGCCAGCTTGTAGAGGTGGCCGAGCAGGCCGAACCCGGTGACGTCGGTGGCGCACTCGGCGCCGGCGGCGAGCGCGGCGGCGCAGGCGCCGCGGTTGAGCGCGGCCATCGACGCGACGGCGTGCGGGAAGACCTCGCCGGTCGCCTTGTGCCGGTTGTTCAGCACGCCGACGCCGAGCGGCTTGGTCAGGGTGAGCGGCGTGCCGGGCTTGCCGGTGTCGTTGCGGAGCAGGCGGGCGGGGTCGGCGACGCCGGTGACGGCCATGCCGTACTTGGGTTCGGGGTCGTCGACGCTGTGGCCGCCGCCGACGTGGCAGCCCGCCTCGGCCGCGACGTCCAGGCCGCCGCGCAGCACCTCGCGGGCCAGCTCGAAGGGGAGGACGCCGCGGGGCCAGGCGAGCAGGTTCACCGCGACGAGCGGGCGGCCGCCGACGGCGTACACGTCGGACAGGGCGTTCGCGGCGGCGATGCGGCCCCAGTCGTACGGGTCGTCGACGACGGGGGTGAAGAAGTCGGCGGTGGCGACGACGGCGGGGCCGCCCGGCGCGTCGGGGAGCGTGACGACGGCGGCGTCGTCGCCGGTGTCGAGGCCGATGAGGAGCTCGCCGTTCGGGTCGGCGGGCGCCGTGCCGTGGCTCGCGGTGAGGCCCGCGACCACGTCCTCCAGCTCGCCGGGCGGGATCTTGCAGGCGCAGCCGCCGCCGTGCGCGTACTGGGTCAGCCGCTTGTCGGTCATGAGGTCCTTTCGGTGCAGCGCCTGCGCAGGTCGTCCACGCGGACGGTGTAGCCCTGCTCGTCGAGGTGCTCCAGCAGCGGGACGGCGACGCGGCGCGTGGTGCCGAGCGCGCGGCGCGCCTCGCTGAGGGTGAACGGCGGGTCGAGCTTGGCCAGCAGCGCGGCGGCCTCGGCGTCGGCGCCCGGCAGCAGCACGATCCCGTCGGCGACCCTGAGCAGCGCGCCGGCCGCGGCGGCGGCCGCGATCAGCTTCGGGGTGAGGCCGAGTTCGGCGAGCCGGCCCGCGTCGGGCGCGTTGAACGGGGCGCCGGCCAGGTCGCGGCGGACGGCGTCGACGGCCCGGCGGACGTGGGGCGGCAGTTCGGGCGCGGTGGCGGTGCCGTAGAGCCGGCCGTCGCGGCGGTGCAGGCCGGTGGCGAGCGCCTCGACGAGGGCGCGGTCGGGCAGGCCGAGCGCGCGGCGGGCGGCCTCGGCGGGCAGGCCGGGGTCGGTCGGGTGCGTCCTGGCGTGCTCCTCGACGGCGTCGCGGAGGCGGCGGCGCAGGTCGTCCCAGTGGCCGGGGTCGGCGAGCCAGTCCCCGGCGACGGGTTCGGACGGCGGCGGCACGCCCATCGCGATCAGGTCGGCGCGGCGGGCGAGGCCGCGGCGGCGCAGTTCGGCGGCGCCGTCGGGACGCGGGCCCATCGCGGCCAGCTCGCGGGCCCGCGCGGCGGCGGCGCCGCGCCGGGTGAACGGCTCGGGCCGCACGTCGAGCACCGCGACCCCGGCCGGGACGCGGTGCCGGCCGGGGTCGCGCAGCAGCGCGGCGTCTCCGGCGCGCAGCGGCAGGGGCCGCTCCAGCGCGAGCCGCGCGGTGTCCTCCCCGAGGGCGCGGACGTGCACCGGGACCGCGGCGGAGCCGACGTGCAGGACGAGCCGCCGCGGCAGGTCGCGCGCGGGGTCGCCGTGCAGCCGGACGTCGACGAGTTCGGTGGGGAGCCACCGTCCGGGGGTGAGCAGCGCGTCGCCGCGGCGGAGCGCGCCGGTGCCGCCGTGCAGGTTGACGGCGACGCGGGCGACGGCGCCGACCTCGTCGTACTGCCGCTTGAGGCTCTGCAGGCCGCGGACCCGGACGGTCTCGCCGCCGGCGGCGAGCCGGTCGCCGACGCGGAGGGTGCCGGCGCCGAGCGTGCCGGTCACGACGGTGCCGCGGCCCTGGACGGTGAAGACCCGGTCGATCCACAGCCGCACGTCGGCGGTCCGGTCGGGCTCGGGCAGCGCGGCGGCGAGGTCGGCCAGCGCGGCGCGCAGGCCGTCGAGCCCCTGCCCGGTGGCGCCGCTGACCTCGACCGCGGCGACCTCGCCGAGGGACGTCGCGGCGATCCGCTCCAGCGCGTCGTCGCGGACGCCCGCGGCGGTCGCGGCGTCGGTGAGGTCGCGGCGGGTGACGGCGAGCAGGCCGTGCCGGACGCCGAGCGCGTCGAGCACCGCGAGGTGCTCCTGCGACTGCCGCTGCCAGCCCTGGTCGGCGGCGACGACGACCATCGCGGCGGGGACGGGCCCGACGCCGGCGAGCATGGTCGCGACGAACCGCTCGTGGCCGGGGACGTCGACGAAGGCGACGGGCTCGCCGCCGGGGAGGTCGGTCCAGGCGAAGCCCAGCTCGATGGTGAGGCCGCGGCGCCGCTCCTCCTCCAGCCGGTCGGGCTCCATCCCGGTCAGCGCGCGGACGAGCGTGGACTTGCCGTGGTCGACGTGCCCCGCGGTCGCGACGACGTGCATGCTCAGGGTCCTTCCGTGGCGGAGACCACCGCGCGGGCGACGGCCTCGTCCTGGCCGGGGGGCACGGCGCGCAGGTCGAGCAGGCAGCGGCCGTCCTCGACGCGCCCCATCACCGCGGGCGAGCCTCGCCGCAGCCGTGCGGCGTACGGTTCGGGCAGCGAGACGGCCGCGCTCGGCAGGACGACGCCCGGCGCGCCGCCGCCGCCCACGGCTGCGTCGCTGTCCACGGGCGCCGCGTCGACGCCCGCATCGCGCAGCCGGGCGGCGAGCCGCCGCGCGCGCTCGCGCAGCGACGCGGCGTCGGCGTGCAGTGCCTCGTCGGTGGGGGTGCGGGGGCCGCGGACGGTGGCCTCCAGCGCGGCGAGCGTCAGCTTGTCGACGCGCAGCGCGCGCGCCAGCGGGTGCCGCGACAGCCGCCGCACGTACTCCTCCTTGCCCAGGACGAGCCCGCACTGCGGGCCGCCGAGAAGCTTGTCGCCGCTCGCGGTGACCAGGTCGGCGCCCTCCTTCAGCCAGGTGGCCGCGTCGGGCTCGTCCGGCAGCAGCGGCTCGGGTTCGAGCAGGCCGGAGCCGATGTCGGCGACGACCGGGACGCCGAGCCCGGTCAGCTCCGCGACGTCCGCCGACCGGGTGAAGCCGGTGACGCGGAAGTTGGACGGGTGCACCTTGAGGATGAAGCCGGTGGCGGGGCCGACCGCCGCCGCGTAGTCGTCCGGCGAGGTGCGGTTGGTGGTGCCGACCTCGCGCAGCCGGGCGCCGGTCGCGGCGAGCAGCTCGGGGATGCGGAAGCCGTCGCCGATCTCCACCATCTCGCCCCGGCTGACGATGATCTCGCGGCCGCCGGCGAGCGCCGTCGCGGCCAGCACCAGCGCCGCCGCGCCGTTGTTGACGACGTGCGCCGCCTCGGCGGCCGGGACGGCGTCCAGCAGCGCGGCCAGCGCGGACCGGCCGCGCCGCGCCCGCGCGCCGGTCGCGAGGTCGAGCTCGACGTCGGTCGCGCCGGACGCCACGAGCATCGCCTCGCGCGCGGCGCCCGACAGCGGGGCGCGCCCGAGGTTGGTGTGCAGCAGCACGCCGGTCGCGTTGACCACGGGCCGCAGCCCGGCCGCGGTGACCGGCAGCGCGCCGGCCGCCGCGTCCGCGACCGCGCCGGCCGGGATCTCGCCGGCCCGCGCGCGGCGCTGCGCCGCGACCACCGCCGCCTTCACCACGCCGCGTCCGAGCCGCGCCGCCGCCTCCGCGAGCCGCGGGTCGGCGAGCACCGCGTCCGTGCGCGGGATCCGCCGCCGCTCGTCCTGCTCGCCGGGGGGCGCCGGAACCGGCGCGGGTCCACGATCCATGCGGCGACCTCCGTTGCGGGCGGCGCCGCAGGAGATCGGGTGCGGCGCACGAGACCAGCAGGGGTTACCCCTCAGGGTCGCACGCCAAACGAACCCGCGCCGGGCCTCCGGCCCTTCCCGCCGGGGGTTGCGCCGCCCCCGCCGGGCTTGTTATGCATGAGTCATGCATGACCGTCTCGCGAACCTGCTCGGCGCCGCCTCGCTCGCGGTCACCGACCTCGCCCTCGCCGGCGCGACCCGGGCCGCCGGAGTGAGCGCCAGCGGCGCGGGGGCGCTGGTCGTCCTCGCGCACGCGCCCGGCCTCGGCGTCACCGAGCTCGGGCGGCGCGTCGGGCTCACGCAGTCCGCCGCCGCCCGGATGCTGGACGGCCTGGAGGCATCGGGGCTCGCCCGGCGGGAGCGCGGCCCGGGACGCGGCGTCCAGGTGCGGCTGACCCCGGCCGGCGAGGAGGCGGTGGGCGCCATGCTCGCCGCGCGCGGCGCGCCGCTCGCCACCGCGCTCGCCGGCCTGGACGCGAGCGAGCGCGACCTGCTGGGCGCCCTGCTCGGCAAGCTCCTGGCCCGCCTCTACGCCGAGATCGGCGACGCGGACGTCATGTGCCGCCTGTGCGACCGCGGATGCTGCACCGACGGCGCCGTCTGCCCCGTGGGGCAGGCCGAAAGGGACGCCCTCGCGGGACGGGACGCCCTCGCGAGACGGAACGGCGAGGAGAGCGCACCGGGAGCGTCGTGACGGGCGCGGTCCTCGCCCTCGCGTCGGCGCTCTGCTACGGCATCGCGGACGTCGCGGGCGGGCTGCTGTCGCGGCGGGCGGATTTCCGCACGGTCGCGTTCCTCGGGCAGGCCGGCGGCCTCGCCTGCGCGGCCGTCTTCTCCCTTCTCGTCCCCGTGCGGGAATTCGCGTGGCACGACCTCGCCTGGGGCGCGCCGTCCGGAATCGGCACCGGAATCGCCATGGTGTTCCTTTACCGGGGCATCAGCGGCGGGACGATGAGCGTGGTCGTCCCCGTCAGCGCCGTCGGCGGCGTCGCGCTTCCGGTCCTGGTGGGCGTGGCGTTTCTCGGAGACCGGCCCTCGGCCATGGCCTGGGCGGGGATCGCGGTGGTCCTGCCCGCCCTCTGGCTGGTGTCCCGGTCCCGATCGGACGAACGCGACCGCGTGCGGTCGGCGGTCGTCAACGGGCTCGTGGCGAGCGCCGGCATCGGCGTGCAGTACCTGGCACTGGCGCGGGCCGGTGGCGATTCGGGCCTGTGGCCGGTTGCGGTCGGGCGCGTGGCGGCCCTCCTGACGATCGCGCCGATGCTCGTGCGATCGCGGGCTCCGCGACTCCCCGGCGCGCGGACGACGGCGTGGGCGGTCGCGACGGGCACCGTCGCGGCGGCCGCGCTCGCGCTCTACCTGCTCGCCACCGGGCGCCAGCTCGTGGTGATCGCGGTGGTCCTGTCGTCGCTGTATCCGGTGGTGCCGGTGCTGTGGGGCGTCACCGCGCTGCGCGAACGGCTGTCGGCCGGGCAGGTGGCCGGGCTGGCCGCCGCCGGCGCCGCCGTGGTGCTCCTCACCCTGCCGCCCCCGTAGCCGGCGGGCTCCTTTTTCCACGAAAGGTGACAAAGGATAGCGGCGTTTCTTGTGCTCTCCTGCCCGGGAGCCGCCGGCCTTCTTATTCCGCTGCGCGAAATCAATCCGTCCCGTACCAAACGCGGGCCGGGGTTGTCACTCCTGTGAGTGTCGCGGGAAACGCGGGCTACCTAGCCTGGCGGCCCGGGTGTCCGCTCACGGAGGTGACACTTTGACGGAGCTGCACGAAGGGTCGGCCGAGACCGACGATCTGTCGTCCCAGCCCTGGCGGGACGTCCCGCGCGAGGAGGCCCGGTGGATGCGGCCCCACCTTCCGGACCTGGTCGACACCATGGTCGAGGGGGTGCTGCGCAACGTCCCCGAGTACGCCCGGCCGGACGATCCCGTCTACACCGAGGTGATCCGGAGCGCGGTCGCGCAGGGCATGGGGCACTTCGTGCAGATGATCGCCGACCCGGACACGCCCTGGCAGGAGGTCCACCAGGTCTTCTTCGACATCGGCTACGGCGAGGCCGTCGAGGGGCGCAGCCTGGAGCACCTGCAGAACGCGCTGCGCGTCGCGTCCCGGACGGCGTGGCGGTACCTGTCGCGGGAGGCCGACCGGCTGAAGAAGCCGCGCGAGCTGGCGATCGCGCTGACCGAGGTGAACTTCGCCTACCTGGACCTGCTCGCCTCCGCCGCCGCGCAGGGGTACGCCCGGGCGCGGGAGAAGGCGGCCGGGGAACGGGAGCAGCGGCGCGGCCGGCTGCTCAGCCTGCTGCTGTCGCAGCCGCCCGCGCCCCGCGACATCGTCGTGGAGCAGGCCGGGCTCGCGGGCTGGACGCTGCCGGAGCGGATCGCCGTGATCGTGCTCGCCCCCCGCCCCGGCAGCGGCGGCGAGGGCCCGGCCGGGCTGCCGCCGTTCCTGCTCGGCGGCGTCGACCGGGGCCGCCCGTGCCTGGTCATGCCGGACCCCGACCGGCCCGGCGGCGCCGACCGGCTCACCGCCACCGTCGCCGGATGGACGGGCGCGATCGGCCCGTCGGTGCCGCTGGAGGAGGCCGGCGTGTCCCTGCACTGGGCGCACCGGACGCTCGATCTGATGGCCGCCGGGCGGCACGGCGGCGCCGCGAACCCCGCCGGAGAGCAGGACCCGCCCTCCGCGAGGAACCGCGAGCAGGACGGGCCCGGCGGCCGGACGCGGCGGGGCGGCTCCCCGGCCGGTCGGCTCGTCCGCGCGGACCGGCACCTGCCCGAGCTGCTCCTCCAGGAGGGCTGGACGCTCGCGGAGGCGACGGCGCGGCGCCGGCTCGCGCCGCTCACCGAGCTCGGCCCGCACCGCGGCGGGCGGCTGGCGCTGACCCTGCTCGAATGCCTCAAGCACGGGTTCAACGCCACCGACGCCGCCGAGGCGCTGTGCGTGCACCCGCAGACCGTCCGGTACCGGCTCGCGCAGCTGCACGACCTGTTCGACTACGACATCGAGGAGCCGTCCCTGCGGCTGGAGCTGATGCTGCTGCTCCCCGTCTGGCTGCGCGACGCCGGCGACGGCGAGCACTGATCCCGGCGGCTACTCCTCCCGGGCCGGGACGGTCACGTACGGCAGCGTCCGGTCGAGGTAGGCCTTCCGGCACGCCGACCGGGCGATCTTCCCGCTGCTGGTGCGCGGGATGCCGCCCGGTTCGATCAGCACGAAGTCGTGCACGCGCAGGTCGTGCTGCTGCTTCACGGCGGTGCGCACGGCCTGCGCGACCTCGTCGACGTCCAGCAGCGCGATCGGCACCCGCCGGTTCCGCTCGGCGACCACGATCAGGCCCTCGGTGTCGCCGGTGTCCACCGCCACCGCGGCGGTGTACTCGCGGCGGATGCCCTTGTGCGCGTTGGACACGGTGAACTCGATGTCCTGCGGGTAGTGGTTGCGGCCGTCGACGATGACCAGGTCCTTGATCCGGCCGGTGACGAACAGCTCGCCGCCGTGCCGGACGCCGAGGTCGCCGGTGCGCAGCCACGGCCCGCGCGGCAGGCCGCCGGTGTCCCCGTGCGCCTCCTGGGGGGACGACCCCCCAGACCCCCCGGAACCGCCTTTGAGCTCCGCCTCGAAGGTCTCCTTCGTCGCCTCCGGTCGCCCCCAGTAGCCGGCGGCGACGTTCGGGCCGTGCACCCAGATCTCGCCGACCGAGCCGTCCGGCTTCCGCACGCCCGTCTCGGCGTCCACGATGATCGTGTGCTGGCCGAAGGACGTGCCGCACGCGATCAGCTGGATCGCGCCGGGCGCGTCCGGGGCGACGGGCTCGGCGGTGCCGCGGCGCAGCGCCTCGTGGTCGAACGCGGCGCGGGTCGGCTCGCGGAACCGCGACGACGCCGACACGTACACGGTCGCCTCGGCGAGGCCGTACGCGCACACCTGCGCCTCGGGCTTCAGCCCGCAGTCCTTGAACGCCTCGTAGAACCCGGTGAGCGTGCTCTCCCGGATCGGCTCGGCGCCGTTCATGAAGACCTGCACGCCGCTGAGGTCGAGCTTCGCCTTCTCCTCCGCGGTGACCTGCGCGGTCAGGTACTCGTAGGCGAAGTTCGGGCCGCCGGTGAAGGCGTGCTTCTGCTCGCTGAGCAGCTCCAGCCACCGGACGGGCCGCATGACGAAGGCCACCGGGTCCATGATCACGCCGGGGTTGCCGTAGACGAGCGGCAGCGCGACCGTCGTGACCAGGCCCATGTCGTGGAAGACCGGCAGCCAGTTCACCCCGGACGACTCGCGCGGGATCCCCTCGAACGTGCGCCACAGCTGCTCGGCGTTGGTCGCGAAGTTCCCGTGCGTGATGATCACGCCCGCCGGGGTGCGCGTGGACCCGGACGTGTACTGCAGGTAGGCGACGTCGTCGGGGTCGATCGGCTCGGGCGTCCAGTCGAGCGCGCCGTCCACCTCGTCCGCCACGATGATCTCGGCTGGCTCGCGGACGCCGTCGTCGGCGAGGAACGCGCGGACCGCCGGCAGCGACGCGCTGGTGGTGATGACGGCGTCGGGCTCGGCGTCCTGGTAGACGGCGAGGAGCCGGTCGCCGTGGCCGGGCAGGTCCGGGGAGAACAGCGGGACGCCGATGACGCGGGCGTACATCGCGCCGAGGAACCCGGTGACGTAGTGCAGGTCCTGCGGGGCGAGCAGCGCGACGCGCCGCCCCGGCGAGGTCGCGCGGCGGATCGCGGCGGCGATCGCGCGGGCGCGCCGGTCCAGCTCGCCCCAGGTGACGTCGGTGGCGACGCCGTCCGGGTCGGTCATGTAGTCCATGAACGTGTAGGCCCGGTCGTCGGGGAAGTCCTTGGCGAACCGGGCGAGCCGCTCGATCAGCGGGGTGCGGTCGAGCGCGGGGAGGTCGGTCATGCTCACAAAGCTCCTGGTACGGGAGGGACGAGTCAGGAGGAGACGGCGTCGGCGGCGGCCGGCGCGCCGGCGGGTTCGCCGGTGCGTCCATCGCGGCGGACGCGGCGGGATTCGAGGCGCTCGCGGTCGGGCCAGCGGACGTCCCAGACCCAGCCGAGCCGCTCGAAGAGCCAGATGACGCGGGCGCTGATGTCGATCTGCCCCTTCAGCACCCCGTGCCGGGCGCAGGTCGGGTCGGCGTGGTGCAGGTTGTGCCAGGACTCGCCGAACGACGGGATGGCGAGCCACCACACGTTGCGGGCCTTGTCGCGGGTCCGGAAGTCCTCCTTGCCGAAGACGTGGCAGATCGAGTTGATCGAGAACGTGACGTGCTCGCCGACGAACACCCGCATCAGGCCCGCCCAGAACAGCGCGGTCACGGCGCCGTGCCAGGACCGGGTGAGCAGCGCGCCGAGGCCCATCGGGACCAGGAACGTCGACAGCACGATCACCGCGTAGACGGGGTCGAGGGACAGGAACCGGATGTCGCGGTCCTTGAGCAGGTCGGGCGCGTACTTGCTGCGGGACGTGCGCTCCTTGCTGAACAGCCAGCCGATGTGCGCGTGGTACAGCCCCTTGGTGAGGCCCCACACGCCCGGCCCGTACGCCCACGGGGAGTGCGGGTCGCCCTCCTGGTCGGAGTACTTGTGGTGGCGGCGGTGGTCGGCGACCCACCGGACGACGGACCCCTGCATCGCCTGCCCGCCGAGGACGGCGAGCGCGATCCGCAGCCACCGCTTGGCCTTGAAGCCGCCGTGCGTGAAGTGCCGGTGGTAGCCGACCGTGATCCCGAGGGCGTTGAGCGGATAGAGGAAGGCGAAGATCGCGATGTCCGTCCAGCCGATCCCCCAGCCCCACAGGAAGGGGACGGCCGCCAGCAGCCCGATGATCGGCGCGGCCACGAACACCACGACCGCGATGCGCTCGGGCAGCGGCACGGTGCCGGAGATGTCGGGCTGCGGGGTTCGGCTGCCAACGTCGGCGACACCCGCTGTCATTGCGGACTCCTTAGAGACATGAGTGCGGAGGCCCCGCCCGCGGGTCCCGGGCGGCCGGTCGTCCCGGCCGTCCGGCCCCGCGGGCGGGGCGGCGGTTCAGCAGTTGCTCTGGACGGGCTTGCCGGCGAACCGGTCGCCGAGGAAGTTCGTCACGTCCCCGGCGGCGCCCCAGTCGGTCGACAGGTGCTCGGTCGGGTAGGTGTTCTTCCAGGTCGTGTTGATCCCGGCCGCGCAGTACGCCGCGCGGGTGCCGTCCTCGGTCTCGTGGGGGATGATCTCCTCCAGCCAGCCGCGGTACTGGAACACCGGGAAGCCGATCTTGTACGTGGCGCCCGAGGACGGGGTGCCGACGCCGACGCCGAGCTTCTGCCGGTCGACGATGTCGCCCCAGGTGGTCCCGTCCGGGCCCTTGAGCGCGTAGATCTGGTCGAGGGACAGGCCCTGCTTGGAGAAGTTCTCGACCTTCGCGCCGAGGAACACCGCGAGCGTCCCGTACAGGCAGTTGGCCTTCACGTCCTTGATCGCCTGCGCGCCCTTGTCGTTCATCAGCTCGTCGAACGGCATCTCTGGGTAGGCGGCGTGCAGGCCGACCAGCGCGTCCGCGAGGAACCCGGCGAACAGGCTGCCGTTGAGCTGCTTGGCGGTCAGCTTCAGGTCGCCGGGCACGCCGCCCGCCGCCGCGCCGACCACGTTCAGCTCCGGCGCGTAGGACGCGGCGAGCTGCGCGCCCCACAGCGCGGCGGCGCCGCCCTCGGAGTAGCCGGAGATGCCGACCTTCCCGTCCGCCTTCAGCGTCCCGCCGGGGATCTGCCGGGACGTGCGGACGATGTCGAGCAGCGCGTGCCCCGCGTTCGCGCCGATCATGTAGGTGTGCACCTGGCCGTCGAGGTAGCCGACGCCGTCGGTGGCGGCGACCGCGTACCCGGCCTTGAGCATCAGCTGCAGGTTGCCGCCCTCGTACATGTCGACGTACTGGCCGGCGAGCTGCTTGGAGAACGCGCACTGCAGGCCGGAGCCGAGGGTTCCGGGGTTGAAGGCGACGGTGGGCCGCGAGCCCCCGCCCTTCCACTCGGCGTCCGGCACCGCGACGGTCCCGGACACGGCGATCTTGCGCCCCTTGGCGTCGGTCGAGACGTACCTGACCTTCCAGGCGTGCATCGGCACGTCGCCGGGGATGTTGGTGAGCTTCGCCGGACGGCAGGCGAGCAGGTCGCCCGGGTTCCCGGTCACCGCCGAGGACGCGGCGTAGATCTGCGCGTCCGTGGCGTCGCAGCCCGGCGGCGCGGCCACGGCCTGCGGCGCGGTCGACACCGCGGGCACGGCCAGGGCGGCCCCCAGCGCCGCGGTGGTGAACAGGGTCCGAAGTCGCATTCCTCGCTCCAGGGTGGGTCCGGAAAGTGAATGCTGATGACTGTCCCCCAGGGGCGGCGCGCCGCGGAATGAAGATGCGTCACAGGGTCGGGCGCCCTTATTAGCAACCAAGTCAAAAACGGCCGGGCAGGGTGAACGCCCGTCGGCGTCCTCCCGCCAGTCCTCCGGCCCGTCGCCCCGCCCACCGCGCGGGCCGATCCGTCCGGCGGGCCGGGCGTCCGCGGCGGCGGGTGCCGCCGTCGGTGCGGTACGTGAGGTCCGGGGGCGCGGCGGCGCGTCGCACGCCCTCCGAAATGCGACAAGCCATTGCAAATTGGTGGAGTCTTCATTAATGGTTCGCCGGGTCGGGGCGGCCGGGCCGTACCGTCCCGCGCATGCGCCGAACAGCAGCAGCACTAGCGACCGTCCTGACCGCCGGTATCGCCGCGGCCATGGCGGCCGGCGGCGGACCGGCCGCCGCGGCGGAGCCGGAGACCTGCGGCACTCCCGCCACCCACCAGATCGCCGAGGTGCAGGGCACCGGGGACGCGTCCCCCCTGCGCGGGCAGACCGTCCGCGTCGAGGGCGTCGTCACCGGCGACTTCCAGCGCGCCGACCAGCTCAAGGGCTTCTTCGTCCAGGACCCGACGCCGGACGGTGACCCGCGCACCTCCGACGGGCTCTTCGTCTACTCCACCCAGGAGGTGCGGCCCGGCGACCGGGTCCTCGTCACCGGCAAGGCCACCGAGTACAACGGCCTCACCGAACTGTCCCCGGTCACCACCGTGAACGTGTGCGGCCGCGGCAAGGCCGCGCCCGAGAACGTGCGCCTGCCGCTGGCGGACGGCGCGGACCTCGAACGGTACGAGGGCGAGCTGCTGCGCTTCCCGCAGAAGCTCACCGCCACCGAGACCTACCAGCTCGGCCGCTACGGCGAGATCACCGTCTCCGCCGGCGGCCGCCTGTTCCAGCCCACCGATGGTCACGGCTCCACGCAGGCGGACAACGACGCGCGGCAACTCCTCGTCGACGACGGGTCGAACGTCCAGGACCCGGCGACGATCCCGTACACCGACAAGCGCGTCCTGCGGATCGGCGACACCACGTCCGGGCTGACCGGCGTCCTCACCTACCAGTTCGGCGCCTACGCCCTCCAGCCCACGAAGGCGGCGCACTTCGCCAACGACAACCCGCAGCCGAAGAAGCCGCGGCCCGTCGGCGGCGACGTCCGCGTGGCGAGCTTCAACACCCTCAACTGGTTCACCACGCTGAACCAGCGCGGCGCGAACACCGCCGAGGAGCGCGAGCGGCAGCTGGCCAAGCTCGTCGCCGCGCTGAAGGGCCTGGACCCGGACGTCGCCGGGCTGATGGAGGTCGAGAACAACGGCGACACGGGCGCGCTGAAGACGCTGGTCGACCGGCTCAACGGGGCCGTCGGCGCCGGGACGTACTCCTGGATCGAGAACCCGAACCCCGGCACCGACGCGATCCACGTCGCGATCATCTACAAGCCGGCGAAGCTGACGCCGGTCGGCGCCGCGCACTCGTCCGACCAGGCCGTGTTCGAGCGCCCGCCGCTGGCGCAGGAGTTCCAGCCGGTCAACGGCGGCACGCGGTTCACGCTGATCGTGAACCACCTCAAGTCCAAGGGCTGCACCGGCGCGACCGGCGCCGACACCGATCAGGGCGACGGGCAGGGCTGCTTCAACGCCCACCGCGTCGTGCAGGCGAAGGCGGTCGCCGCGCTCGCCGCCCAGGAGGAGAATCCGCTCGTCATCGGCGACCTCAACAGCTACACCGCCGAGGACCCGATCAAGGTGCTGGCCGGCGCCGGGCTCGCCGGGCAGACCGAGCGGTTCGTCCGGCCCGCGCAGCGCTACTCCTACGTCTTCGACGGCATGTCCGGGGAGCTCGACCACGTGCTCGCCGGCGCCGCCCTGGCGAAGCGGGTGACGGGCGCGACGATCTGGCACGTCAACAGCGACGAGCCGACGTTCCTCGACTACAACACCGAGTACAACCAGCCGCGCTTCTACCGGCCGGACGCGTTCCGGTCGTCCGACCACGACCCCGTCCTGGTCGGCCTGCGCCTGCACTGATCCCGCCGGGCCCGGGCGTCCGAATCGAGACGTCCGGGCCCCTTGCGCCGCCGCTCACGGAGCGTATGATCCAGGTCACACTTCTAGTGATCGGTGCGCGCATGAACGAAGCAGCTCCCCGCCTGGCGTTCGGGATCGGTCCTGACGGGACGTACACGCGGGTCGGCCAGACGGTCGCGTTCGTCCTGGGCCTGCTCACCACGTTCGCGTTCCTCCCGCTGGTCGTGGTCGGCGCCGTGCTGTACACCAAGGCCGAGGGGGTCTTCGCTGCGGACGCCGCCCGCGCGCGCCGGCTGGTGAACTGGTCGTGGATCAGCATCACCGTGCCCGTGATCATCGCGGTCGCCGCCGGGGCGGCGGTGGCGGCGCTGCGGGGCTGACCCGGGAAGAGGGCGGAGCCCCGGCGGGTTTGCACTCTTTATGAGCATCCCCTTCTCCGTCCTCGACCTGGCGCCCGTGGTGAGCGGCGCCACGTCCGGCGACGCCCTGCGCAACACCCTCGACCTCGCCCGGAGCACCGAGGGCCTCGGCTTCCACCGGTACTGGCTGGCCGAGCACCACACGATGCCGGGCATCGCGAGCTCGGCGACGTCGGTCCTGATCGGGCAGGTCGCGGCGGCGACGTCGCGGATCCGGGTCGGGTCGGGCGGGGTGATGCTGCCGAACCACGCGCCGATGGTGATCGCCGAGCAGTTCGGGACGCTGGAGGCGCTGTTCCCCGGGCGCATCGACCTCGGCCTCGGCCGGGCGCCCGGCACCGACCAGGCGACCGCGCGGGCGCTGCGCCGCTCCCCCGAGGCGCTGTCGGTCGACGACTTCCCCGAGCAGGTCATCGAGCTGCGGGGCTACTTCGCCGAAGACAGCACGGTGACGCCGGCGGCGGGCAACGAGCCGCCGGTGTGGCTGCTCGGGTCCAGCGGGTACAGCGCGCGGCTGGCGGGGCTGCTCGGGCTGCCGTTCGCGTTCGCGCACCACTTCAGCGCGGAGAACACGCTGCCCGCGCTGGCCCTGTACCGCGAGTCGTTCCGCCCGGGGATGCTGGACGCGCCGTACTCGATGATCGGCGTGTCGGTCACGGCGGCGGAGTCGGACGAGCGGGCCCGCGAGCTGGCGGCGCCGCAGGCGCTGGCGTTCCTGCGGCTGCGGCAGGGCCGTCCGGGCAAGCTGCCCACCCCGGAGGAGACCGCCGCGCACCCGTACACGCCGCTGGAGCGGCAGATGATCGACTCGCGCCTCGCCGACCAGGTCATGGGCGGTCCCGAGACCGTCAGGCGGCAGATGGACGCGCTGATCGAGAAGACCGGCGTCGACGAGGTCATGGTGACGACGCAGGTGTTCGACCACGCCGACCGGATCCGGTCCTACGAGATCCTCGCGGACCTGTACGACCTGAAGGCCGCCGAGCCGCCCGCCGCCAGCGGGCTCTGACCTCGAAGCCGATCCCACGTCAACGGCGTTGTGGGCCGGGGGGGGGGGGGGGCGCCCCCCGTGGGGGGGGGTTGT
>NZ_JBEPCJ010000130.1:0-22434 GCF_040299565.1 Spirillospora sp. NPDC000708 | reverse complement strand
CTCTTCCGCGGGGGGCGGCGCCCGCGCCCTCGCCGTGTTCGCGGCGGCCGGGGCCCCGCCGCCCCCCCCCCCCGACGCTTGCGGTCCTGATGCCTTCACCTGATGCCTTGGCCTGTTGCCGTTGGCCGGTCGTTGTCGGCCCGGTGATCGCGACCGGTTGCTTTCGTGCCCGATGTCGCCTTCGGCGCGGTGCTCTCGTGCCGCCTTCGGGCCGGGGGACGGGGATGGATACAGGGGGATGCGGCGGCCGCGGCCGCCGCCGGCGCGCGCCGTCCGGCTCCGCGAGGGGGACGCGGATCCGCCGCGGCCGGACGCCGCTCAGCCGAACGTGCCGCCCGGCGGCGGGGGCAGGGCCCCCGCGGATCCGCGCAGGTCCTGCCGGACCTTCGCGGCCAGCGCCTTCGTCGCGGCCCGGTTGAGCGCGGCGCCCGCGGCGGCGCCGGTCAGCAGCGGGCCCATCGTCGTCATGTGGCGGCCGAACGTGCGCATCATCCGCTTGCGCAGCGCCGCCTTCGCCGCCGAGCCGAGCGCGCTGGTGAACGTCCCGCCCTCCAGCGGGTTGACGCCGCGCTGGCGCGCCCAGGAGGTGACGAACGCCGCCCCCCGCACGGTGCCGGTGCCCTGGACGCTGACCCCGTACACCTCGTGCAGCTCGGCGATCAGCTTCACCTCGATCGCCGCGACCACGAGGGTCTCGGCGGCGATCTGGGCGGGGGCGGTCAGCAGCAGCGGCGGAGCGGCGAACTCCACCGCGGCGAGCGCACCGCCCGCCGCGCCCACGGCGGTGGTGGCGTTGCCCGCCACCTTCACCAGGTTGTCGGCGAGATCCTCGCCGGACAGCCCGTGGTGGTGGCGGCTCAGCGTCTCCAGATCACGGATCGGGATGTGCGGGGCCGCCTCCAGCAGCAGGTCGGCCAGCCAGCGGCCGCGCCCGATGCCCGCCGCGCCGGCCCGGCGGGTGCCCTGCCCGAGCAGCCGGACCAGCCGGCCGAGCAGCCGCCGCCGGGTCTCCCGGTCCATCTCCTCGTCGCCGGCGAGCCTGCCGATCAGCTCGCCGAGCTCCGTGGAGCCGTCGCCGCGCGCCGGCTCCACGTCGTCGTGCCGTCGTTCCAGTTCTCCCGTCATGCCGCTCCCGCTGGTGCCTCTCCGAAGGGCCGACCCCCCGGACGTGTCAGGCGGCGCACTCGGTGCAGATCGGCTGGCCGTTCTTCTCGGTGGCCAGCTGGCTGCGGTGGTGCACGAGGAAGCAGCGCGTGCAGGTGAACTCGTCGGCCTGCCGGGGGACGACCCGGAAGGTCAGTTCCTCGTTGGACAGGTCGGCGCCGGGCAGCTCGGCGACCTCACCGGCGTCCAGGTCCTCGTCGATGATGCTGGCGGCCTTGTCGGCGCGCCGGGCCTGGAGCTCCTGGAGGCTGTCCTCGCTCAGGTCGTCGTCTGTCTTGCGTGGGCTGTCGTAGTCGGTCGCCATCTTCTATCTCCATCCCCCTCAGTGCTTTATGCGCCCCGTCGCGCGGAACTAACGCTCGGGGGACCGTTCTTGTGCCCGATCCGGGCGGGAAATTCTGTCACGGTTGGTGAGCTGTGACACACAAGGCGCGACCGTTCCCACGGGTGACACCGATCACCCGCTTCCCACCCCCAGGTTGTGTCGTCCGTCACACGCCCCGGCCGGCGTTCCGGCATGCTCCCGAAGGGCCGGTGCGCCTGCCGGGGTTCCCGCGGCGGCGGGGATCATATCGGTCCCGGGAGCGTTGCGCGCGCCGACCGGCCCGCGGCGCGCGGGACGGCCCGAACCGGCTGGTGGACCGCTGAACCAGACGCTTCGGTGAAACGTCTGAACTAACGCGATATCGTGCCCGCCTGAGGTCGGGGGCCGGGCTCGCCGGCGCCGTGCGGGGCCGGCAGGGGGACCCGGGCCTCGCGACGGGGTCCGGACGCACAATGTCGCGGGACATCACTGCGGGTCACTGGAGGATCAGATGCCGGATGCCGCTCCGCTGGAGCCGGGCGATCCCAGGGCACTGGGTCAGTTCGAGGTCGTCGGCCGGCTCGGCGCCGGGGGGCAGGGCGCGGTCTTCCTCGGCCGCGCGCCGGGCGGCGAGTACGTGGCCGTCAAGCTGCTGCACGCCCAGATGGCGAACGACCCCGCCGCGCGCGCCCGCTTCACGCGGGAGGTGGCGGCGGCGCAGAAGGTCGAGCCCTTCTGCACCGCGCGGGTGCTCGAGGCCGACGTGCACGGCGACCAGCCGTACGTCGTCAGCGAGTTCATCGACGGCCCGTCGCTGCACGACGTGGTCGCGCACAACGGCCCGCTCGGCGCCGCCGAGCTGGAGCGGCTGGCGATCGGCACCGTGACGGCCCTCGCGGCCATCCACGAGGCCGGGATCGTGCACCGCGACTTCAAGCCCAACAACGTCATGCTGGCCTCCGACGGCCCGCGCGTCGTGGACTTCGGCATCGCCCGGACGGTCAACTCGCAGGAGAGCGCCGTCACCGCGACCGGCATGGTCGTCGGGACGCCCGGCTACCTGGCGCCCGAGCAGCTGACCGGCGCGCCGCTGACGCCCGCGGTGGACATCTTCGCCTGGGGCGCGACCATGGTGTTCGCGGCCACCGGGCAGTCGCCGTTCGAGGCCGACACGCTGCCGGTCATCATCAACCGCATCCTCAACGAGGACCCGGACCTGTCGGCGCTGCCGCCCGGCCCGGTGCGGGACCTGGTCGCGCGCTGCCTGTCCAAGGACGCGGGGCTGCGCCCGCCGGCGCCGCAGCTGCTGCTGAACCTGCTCGGCGCGGTCGGCGCCGCGCCGTCGAACCCCGGCGCCGACCCGGAGGACCTGCTCAACCAGGGCACCCGGATCGCCGCGCAGATGCCCGCGCCGCCGCGGGTGCCGCCGGCGCCGCGCCCGCAGCCGCCGCAGCAGTCGATCACCCCGCCGCCGATGCCGCTGCACCAGGGCGGGATGCAGGGCGCGGGCGTGCAGGGCGGCATGGGAGGGCCGGCGACGCCGCCCCCGCAGCCGATCACGCCGCCGCCCATGCCGATGTACCAGGGCGGCATGCAGCCCCCGCCGCCGAACATGCCGATGGGGCAGCGGCCTCCCGTGCAGGGGCCGATGCAGCCGCCGATGGCCTACGGGCCGCCGCCCGCGAAGTCGAGCTCGCCGGGCCCGGCCATCGCGATCGGCTGCGGCGTGCTGGCGCTGATCGCGCTCATCGGCGTCGTGGTGTTCGTGATCATCGCCGCCAACAACAGCGACGACGCCGACCCGACGCCGACGTCGTCGATCTACACGCCGCCGACCGAGAACTCGCCGACGGGCTCGTCCCAGGGCGGGCTGGTCGGCGTGTGGAACGGCGACGGCTACCAGCCGGGCGCCCCGGCCGGCCACCAGAACTTCAAGGCGGAGTTCGCGCTGGTCTACACGCACGGCACCGCGAAGTACGACTACGGCAGCGTCCAGCCGACCTGCTACACGAACCTCGCGCTGCTGTCCGGCGACGAGACCAGCAGCTACGTCGAGTACCAGGAGACGCCGATGGCGGGGCAGAAGACGGAGAACTGCGCGCCCGGCTACGTCCGGTTCGTCAACCCCGGCGGCAGCACCATGCGCTGGGAGTGGCGGCAGACCCGCGACGCGGTGAGCCCCTCGGCGTCCGGGACGGTGAGCGACTGACCGCTCCGCCGGCCGGACCGGCCGGACCCGGACACACGACGACATCCGCGCCTCCCCCCGAAGGATCCAGATGCCCGACATCCGCCCGCTGCGCCCGGGCGATCCGGAAAGGCTGGGCGGCTACCGGTTGACGGGGCTGCTCGGGGAGGGCGGGCAGGGCGCGGTCTACCTGGCCGAGGACGAGCCGGGCCACCGGGTCGCGGTGAAGCTGCTGCACGCGCGCTTCAGCGCCGACCCGAAGGCCCGGTCGCGGTTCGCCGCCGAGGTGGCGGTGGCGCAGCGGGTCTCGGCGTTCTGCACGGCCCGCATCCTGGACTCCGACGTCGAGGGCGACCGGCCCTACATCGTCAGCGAGTACATCGACGGCCCGTCGCTGTCGGCGGCGCTGGCGGAGGGCGGCCCGCAGCGCGGCGCGGACCTGGACCGGCTGGCGATCGGCACGATGACCGCGCTGGCGGCCATCCACCAGGCCGGGGTCGTGCACCGCGACTTCAAGCCGGCGAACGTGCTGCTCGCCGCGGACGGGCCCCGGGTGATCGACTTCGGCATCGCCCGGGCGCTCGACGCGACGGGCACGCTGTCGAGCACCGCCGTCGGGACGCCCGCCTACATGGCGCCGGAGCAGATCTCGGGGGCGCCGGTCGGACCGGCGGCCGACGTGTTCGCCTGGGGCGCGACGATGGCGGTCGCCGCGACCGGCCGCCCCGCGTTCGGGCAGGACTCCATCCCGGCGGTCATGCACCGGATCCTGAACATGGCGCCTGACCTCGGCATGATGCCCGAGCCGCTGCGCGGCGTCGTGGCGGACTGCCTCAGCAAGGACCCGGCGCTGCGGCCCGCGTCGCAGCAGGTCCTGGCGACGCTGCTGACGCTCGCGGGGAACCCGCCGAAGCCCGGCGGCGGTGGCGGCGAGGCGATGCTCAGCCAGGGCGCGGAGACGGCCGCCGCCGATTCGGCGCGGCTGCAGGACACGCGGTCGCCGTCGAACCCGCTGCAGTCGCTCGCGCCGCAGTCGCTGTCGTCCTACCCGCAGCTCGCGCAGCACCCGCAGTCCCCGCTCGCGCAGACGCCTCCCCCGCCGGCCTCACCCTTCGCGCAGACGCCTCCCCCGTCCAGCCCGTTCGCGCAGACGCCTCCCTCGCCGGCCTCCCCGTTCGCGCAGACGCCGCCTCCGCAGACTCCGTACGCGCAGACGCCGCCGGGGCCGCAGCCGCCCTCCCCGCCGTGGGCGGGGCCGTCCGGCTACGCGGGGCAGCCGACGTGGCCCTCGGGCGGCGGCCAGGGCGCCCCGTCCGGGACGGAGCGGACCGGGCCGCCCGGCACGCGGCGGCGCAGGCGGATCGGCGTGCTCGCCGGGGCCGGGGGCGCCGCGGCCGTCGCGGTCGCCGTCGCCACCACGCTGATCATCGTCCTGTCGAACGGCGGCGACCACCCCTCCCCCACGCCCACCGGGCGGGTCGGCGGGACGCTGCGGATCGCCGCCGCGAGCCTCGGCTCGACGAGCGGCGAGATCGACCCCTCGCACGCCTACACCGGCACCGAGCGGTTCCTCGCCAAGCTGCTGTTCACCGGCCTCACCGAGGTCGAACCGGACGGCACCGCCCGCAACCGCCTCGCCACTTCGATCAAGTCCGACGGGACGTGCTCGAACTGGACGATCGGGATCAGGGAGGGGACGACCTTCAGCGACGGCTCGCCGGTCGACGCGGCGGCGTTCCAGCGCGGCTGGACGCGCGCGGCGCGGACCTCGACCGGCGGCGGGCCGGTCCTGATGGCCGACATCGCCGGGTACGCCGACGCCTCGACCGGCCAGGCGGGCACGCTGTCGGGGGTGTCGGCGTCCGGCAGCGTGATCGACGTGCACCTGACCTCGCCGAGCTGCGACTTCCCGAAGCGGCTGGGCGACCCCGCGTTCGCGCCGCTGCCGCAGTCCGCCGGGTCGTGGGACAACGCGTCCTACAACCAGAACCCGGTCGGCAACGGGCCGTTCAAGCTGCAGGGTTCCAGCAAGGGCAGGAGCTACACGCTGGTCCGCAACGACCGGTGGGCGTTCGGCAAGACCAAGCTCGACACCGTCCAGGTCAACGCGCTCGACGACACGACGCAGGGCCGCGCGACGTTCGCGTCGGGCGGGACGGACTGGGCACCGCTGACCGGCGCCACCGGCGCCGCCGCCGCTTCGGCGACCTCGCCGTCCGGCGGGACGGTGGTGACGAGGACGCTGGCGTACACCCGGATGCTCGTCCCGGTGACGGCGCGCGGGCCGATGAAGTCGCGGGACGCGCGGCTCGCGGTGTCGTACGCGCTGGACCGCAGCGCGCTCGCCGGGCTCTACGGCACCGGGTACGCGCCCGCCCACGGGATCGTCCCGGCCGCGCTGCCCGGTTTCGGGAAGGCGGGCGTGTGCCCGTCGTGCGACGCGCCGGACACGGTGAAGGCGAAGGAGCTCGCCTCGAAGGCCGGGCTCGGGTCCGGCACGAGGATCACCCTCTACCTGCAGCAGACGAGCACCTCCACCACGGCGGCGGAGGCCGTCCAGGCGCGGTTGCGGCAGGTGCTCGGCTGGTCCGTGGAGCTGAAGACGACGCCGCTGTCCGACTGGAGCAAGTTCCGGCAGGCGGTCACCGCCGATGACGCGTCGGGGCTGGCGCTGTTCGCGTGGGGGCCGGACTATCCGTCGCCGTACACGAGCCTGTGGTCGCTGCTGGGCGGCACGCTGGTCGGCAGGAGCGACGGCTACAACCTGTCGGGCTGGAAGAACTCCTCGTTCGACGGCCTGATCTCCAACGCGGTCCGCACCCCCTCCGACGACCAGCGCACGAGGCTCTACCAGCAGGCCGAGAAGACCGCGCTGGACGACATGGCCCTCATCCCGCTCGTCTACACCGGGACGGGCGCGCTGGCGAGCGACCGGTTCGTGAACCTGCGGCTGGACTACGACGGCGACCCGACGGTGGCGACCGCCGCGCTGAAGTAGCGGACCGGGATCTCACCCGGGCTGGAGCCGGACGGTGACGATCAGCCCGCCGCCGGGGCGCGGCACCGCGTAGACGGCGCCGCGGTGCGCCAGCACCACCGAGCGGACGATCGACAGCCCGAGGCCCGCGCCCTTGGCGGACTCGACCCGGTCGGCGTTGAGCCGCCGGAACGGCTCGAACAGCCGCTCGACCTCGTAGGCGGGCACCACCGGGCCGGTGTTCTCGACCTGGACGGTGGCGTAGCCGTCGAGCATGCCGGTGCGGATCCACAGCTCGCCGCCCTCGGCGTCGTTGTGCTTGATCGCGTTCTCGACGAGGTTGGACACCAGGTGCTCCAGCAGCACCGGGTCGCCGAGCGCCGTCCCGGACGTCAGCTCCCGGTGCACGGCCACGTCGTTGTCGTGCTCGCGGCGCGCGGAGTGCTCCAGCACCGTCGCGGCGACCTCGGCGAGGTCGACGGGGGTCCGGGCGGTCAGCTCGCGCTCGCTGCGGGCGAGCAGCAGCAGGCCCTCGATGAGCCGCTCGTGCCGGGCGTTGGTGGCGAGCAGCGTCCTGCCGACGGTGCGCAGGTCGTCGGACGCCTCCGGGTCGCCGAGCGCCACCTCCAGCAGCGTCCGGTTGATCGCGAGGGGGGTGCGCAGCTCGTGCGAGGCGTTCGCGACGAACCGGCGCTGGGAGTCGAACGCCTGGCCGAGCCGCTCCAGCATCGCGTCGAAGGTGTCGGCCAGCTCCTTGATCTCGTCGTCGGGGCCCTCCAGCGCGATCCGCTCGTGCAGGGTGCTCTCCGACAGCCGGCGGGCCGTCGTGGTGACCCGCTGCAGCGGGCTGAGCGCCCGGTCGGCGACGAACCAGCCGAGCACGAGGGTGATCACCCCGACCCCGGCGAGCGCCATCAGCGACCGGCCGACCAGCTGCTTCATCGTCTGCTCGACGAACTGGTGCTGCAGCTCGGCCGCCTCGGCGTCGGTGATGCCGAGGCCGATGACCTTGACGTTGCCGAGGATGTTGGCCATCAGCACCGACATCACGAACAGCAGCAGCGCCCCGGCCATGAAGAACAGCAGCCCGTACAGCAGGGTCAGCCGCAGCCGGACGCTCATCCGGCCGGGGAGCTTCTTCAGCTCGCCGAACGACGCGCCGCCCTCGCCGCGCCACACGTTCCGGCCGCCCGGCTCGGGGCCGGGGACCTGCTGCGGCCCGGGCCGCCGCCAGCGGCCGGGGCGCGCGGACCGGTCGTCCGTCCCCGGCTGCGCCGGCTGCTGGCGGGCCTGCGGCCCGCCCGGCTCGTTCGCTTCGTTCGGGCCGTTGGGGCCGTTGGGGCCGTTGGGGCCGTTGGGGCCGTTCGGCTCGCTCTGCGGTGCGGATTCGGAAGTCAAAGGCGGTATCCCACTCCGGGCACGGTCTCGATGACCGGGGGGTCGCCGAGCTTCTTGCGCAGCGTCATCATCGTCACGCGGACGACGTTGGTGAACGGGTCGATGTGCTCGTCCCAGGCCTTCTCCAGCAGCTGCTCGGAGCTGACGACGGCGCCGTCCGCGCTGAGCAGCACCTCCAGCACCGCGAACTCCTTGCGGGTCAGCTCCACCGGGCGCCCGTCCCGGGTCACCTCGCGGCGGGCCGGGTCGAGCGCGACCCCGGCGCGCTCCAGCACCGGCGGCAGCGGCGCCGCGGCGCGGCGGCCGAGCGCCCGCACCCGGGCGATCAGCTCGGCGAAGGCGAACGGCTTGGCCAGGTAGTCGTCGGCGCCGATGGACAGCCCCTCGACCCGGTCGTCCAGCTCCCCCGCGGCGGTCAGCATGATGATCCGCGCGGGGTAGCGCTGCGCCACCAGCTGCTTGCACACGTCGTCGCCGTGCACCCGCGGCAGGTCGCGGTCGAGGACGATCACGTCGTACTCGTTCACCCCGGCGCGGTCCAGCGCGCCGGCGCCGTCGTAGGCCACGTCCACGGCCAGCGCCTCGCGGCGCAGCCCTGTCGCGATCGCGTCGGCGAGCACCCGCTCGTCCTCGACGACTAGAACACGCACTCTGCGTCCCCTTCCGGTCGGGGCGCGGTCGCCCCGTGGTCCAGATATGCCACGGAAGCCGTAAGACGCCCGTAAACACCTGTTCAAGACGGCGTTCGCCTCGGCGCGTTAACTGGCGGCGTAAGGATCCGCGAAAATTGCACCGGCGAACAGGTTTACCTTCAGCCTACGGCTGGGTAGGCATGGGCACGATCCGGGAGGAGGCCCATGGGCGAGTTGTCCCGCACGATTCAGCAGCGGCTCGACGACGCGTACGCGTCGCTGCGCAGCGCCCACGCGGAAGGCGACACCTACCTGGCGGACATCCGTCAGGAGGAGATCAACGAACTGCGCCGGATCGCAGCGAACAACGACATCGGCGTCGAACCACCCCGCTGCGACTGAGACGCCCCACCGCAGGGAGCCCGGGACGCCCACGTCCCGGGCTCTTCTCGTCCCTCCGGGCCTCTGCTCGCCCGCCCCGGCCCCGCTAGTCCGTGAGGGGGTCGAGGGGCGCCAGCAGGTCGTGCAGGGCCTCGAACGTGCCCGGCCCGGCCGCCATGGTGAGCTCGGGCCCCGCCGGTGCGCCGTGGAGGCCCTCGACGCGCCCGCCCGCCTCCTGCACGATCAGCGCGCCGGCGCCGATGTCCCACGCCTGGACGCCGCGCTCGTAGTAGGCGTCGAGCCGCCCGGCCGCCAGCGAGCACAGGTCCACGCAGCAGGAGCCGCCGCGCCGGATGTCCCGGACGGCCGGGAGCACCCCGGTGAGCACCCGCGCCTGCGCGGCGCGCCGCACGGCGTCGTAGCCGAACCCGGTCGCCACCAGGGCCTGGCCCAGCGGCACCCGCTCGGTCACCCGCAGCTCGCGGGCGCCGGACGCGGTGCGCAGCAGCGCCCCGCCGCCCCGGAACGCCGTGTACGACTCGCCGCGCCGCGGCATCTCGACCGCGCCCGCGACCGCGACGCCGTCGACCTCGGCGGCGATGCTGACCGCCCAGTCCGGCAGGTCGTAGAGGTAGTTGACGGTCCCGTCGATCGGGTCGACCACCCAGCGGACGCCGCTGCCGCCGCCGCGCTCGCCGCCCTCCTCGCCGAGGAAGGCGTCGTCCGGGCGGGCGGCCCGGATCCGCTCGATGATCAGTGCCTCGGCGGCGCGGTCCATCTGGGTGACGACGTCGGTCGGGGACGACTTGGTCTGCACCACGTCCGGACCGCCGGCCGGTCGCTTGTCGACCAGCATCCGGCCCACCTCGCGCGCGGTCGCGGCGGCCAGGTCGAGCAGTTCCTCCGGCAGGCTCACTGGCCCTCCTCCTCTTCCATCAGCAGGCGCGGCAGCGCGGCGAAGCGCGGGTCGCTGCCCGGCGTCGCGGCCCGGACGAACGCGATGCCCAGCTCGGCGGCGCGTCCGGCCGCCTCCACGTCGAGGTCGTACTTGACCTCCATGTGGTCGGAGACGAACCCGATCGGCACGGCCGCCGCCGCGCGCACGCCCTCGCCGGCGAGCTTCTCCAGGTGGTCGGTGATCTGCGGCTCCAGCCACGGCTGGGACGGGGGGCCGCTGCGGCTCTGGTAGACCAGGTCCCAGGGGGTCCCGGGGGCGGCGCGGCCGGCGACGGTCCGGGCGGCCTCCTCCAGCTCGGCGACGTACAGCTCGCGGTTCGGCTGCGACAGCGGGACGCTGTGCGCGGTGAACAGCAGCCGCGCGCCGTCGGGGAGCCGGCCGAGCGCGTCCCCGGCGGCGTCCACGAACGGATCGAGGAAGCCGGGGCGGTCGCAGTAGACGGGCAGCTTGTCGATCTCGGGCGCGCCGGGGACCTCTTCGCGGGCGCGCGCGATGTCCTGCAGGTACTGGTCGTTCGTGGAGTAGCCGCTGTAGGCGGACGTGACGAACGCCGCCGCGTGCCGGACACCGTCGTCCCGCATCCGCCGGACGGTGTCGGCGAGGTACGGGGTCCAGTTCCGGTTGCCCCAGTACACGGGCAGGTCGACGCCGTGGGCGGCGAAGTCCGCCTCGATGGCGGCCTTCAGCTCCCGGCACAGCCGGTTGATCGGGCTGACCCCGCCGAACAGGTGGTAGTGCTCCCCCACCTTCTCGAGCCGCTCGCGCGGGATGCCGCGGCCGCGGGTGACGTTCTCCAGGAACGGGATCACGTCCTCGGGCCCCTCCGGCCCCCCGAAGGACAGCAGAAGCAACGCGTCGTGGGACGTCATGGCTCCATCCAACCAGCCCGCTCCCGGTGCCCCGTCTCCGGTGGAGCACCGGGCGCCCGGGCGCGGCGGGCCGGTCAGCTGTAGCGGGCGGCGTACGCCTTGGCGAGGTTCAGGACCTTCTGGACGTACCAGTCGGCGTGGTTGTAGTGCCAGATCGCCCGGTAGAGCCGCTGGCCGCCGCGGCCCGCGCCGTTCGCGCACAGGTACTTCGCCGCGCCCGGGATCGCGTCGTAGGGGTTCATGATGTCGGCCTTGCCGTCCCCGTCGCCGTCCACCCCGTAGCTCTTCCACGTGGCCGGCATGAACTGCATCGGGCCGAGCGCGCCGGCGCTGGAGCGGCCGGCGTTGCGGCCGTGGTCGCTCTCGACCTGCCCGATCGCGGCGAGCACCGTCCAGGACAGGCCGGGGCAGCTCGTGGCGGCCTGCTTGTACAGGTCCAGGTAGCTGTTCGCCTTCCCGCCCGTGCCGGACGACTGGTACTTGGCGTCGTGCAGGTTCACCACGTTCGCGCCGCGGCCGAGGATCTTGCGGACCGCCGTGACGACCTTCGCGGGGCTGACCCCGGGCGCGTTGACGAGCACCGCGACGTTCGGGACGAGGCCCATCTGCGTCCCGGACTTCTTGCTGACCAGCATGTTGATCCCGGGCAGGCCGAGGTCTCCGGAGCCGCCCATGGTCAGCTTCGGGATCGTCCGGCCGACCACCGGGTACTCGTAGCCCTTGGTCAGCTGCAGCTGCTTGGCGGCGTCCGGCGACACGACGAACCGGTCGGCCGCGAGCGCCGCCCACAGGTCGGTCCTCTTCGCG
Organism: Spirillospora sp. NPDC000708; assembly: GCF_040299565.1. Lineage (NCBI taxonomy): Bacteria > Bacillati > Actinomycetota > Actinomycetes > Streptosporangiales > Thermomonosporaceae > Spirillospora > Spirillospora sp. NPDC000708. The sequence continues at coordinate 10,756 of NZ_JBEPCJ010000130.1, read as the reverse complement.
GTGCCGGGCGGCGTCCACGAGCGGAACGAGGACGGGTCGACCGCGAACGCGTTCACCTGCCGGCCCTGGAGCTGGACGGCCCCGCCGGCGACCGCCACGACGTCGCGGACCCTCTTCAGCTTCGCGATCTTCGCGATCTTGGCGGCGGAGATGGACCCGGCCTCGGCGGCGAGCACGTCCGGCGGGACGACCCGGCGCAGCGGCGCGACCTGCCCCTCGTCGACGACCTTCACGGGGTCGCCCTGGCCCGCGCTCGGCGGGGCGTCGCCGTGCGACCCGCCGGGCGAGGCGGCGTGCCCGCCGGAGCCGTCCGTGGTCAGCGCCGCGTAGACGCCGGCGGACGTGCTGGCGACGGCGAGCGCGGCGATGGTCGCGATGAGCAGCGGCAGGACGCGCCGGGGCCTCCCGCCCGCCGCGCCCGCCGGGGCGCCGGGCGACGACCGGCCCTTGCGCTGCTTCTTCTGCGGCCTCTGCCGGGGCGGGCGCGCGGCGGTCACCGGAGCGTCCGGCGCCCCGTCCTCGGCCGCGCGCGGTGCTGATGGAGGAGCCACAACATTTCCCAACGAGTGTCGCTACGGGTGAGTTACACGTCTTGGCACTTCTTTCCCCCAGGTAACGTGATCATGGGGCTGAAGTCGATCGATGGGGCCGGGGGCGCCCCTCCTCCCGGTGGGGAGGGGAGTCGCGGATGTCCGGTCCGTACCGGGAGCTGCTGTCGGTTCCCGGCGCCCGGCCGTTCGTCGCCGCCGGGTTCGTCGGCCGCATGTCGATGTCCATGGTGGGGATCGGCATCGTCCTTCTCGTGTCCGCGGTTACCGGATCGTACGGTATCGCCGGTTCTGTGACCGCGACCCTCTCGGTCGCCTACGCCGTCGGTGCCCCGCTCAGCGCCCGGTACGCGGACCGGTACGGGCAGCGCCGCGTCCTGGTCCCGCTGGTGGCGGCCAACACCGCGAGCTTCGCCGTGCTGATCGTGTTCGCGCTGGCCGGGCTGCCGGTGTGGACGCTGTTCCCCGCCGCCGCGGCGGCCGGGCTGACGCAGGTGTCGCTGGGCGCGTGGGTGCGGGCCCGCTGGTCGCACGTGCTGCGCGACTCCCCCACGCGGCTGCACACCGCGTTCTCGTTCGAGTCGGTGGTGGACGAGGGCATCTTCGTCACCGGGCCGCTGGTCGTCACGGCGCTGGCCACCGGCGTGCACCCGGCGGCGGGCCTCGGCGCGGCGGCCGCCTGCACGCTGACGGGCTGCCTGGCGCTCGCCGCGCAGCGCGGCACCGAACCCCCGCCGCGCCCGCGCGCCCCCGGGACGCGCGGCGGGGTGTTCCGCAATCCCGGCGTCGTCGTGATCACGCCGGTGTTCCTGGCGCTCGGCATGGTGTTCGGCGCGATCGACGTCAGCGGCGTGGCGTTCGCCCAGGAGGAGGGGCACAAGGCACTCGCCGGCGTGCTGCTCGGCTGCTACGCGCTCGGCAGCGGCACCGCGGCGCTCTGGTACGGGGCGCGGCACTGGCGGCGCCCGCTCGCCCGCCGCTTCCTCGCCGGGCTCGGCCTGCTGACGGCCGGGCTGGTGCCGCCCGTCCTGGTCGGGAACCTGTGGCCGATGATGGCCGTGGTGTTCTTCTCCGGGCTGGCGATCTCACCGACGATCATCCCCGGCTACGGGCTGGTCGAGCGGCTCGTCCCGCCGCACCAGCTGACCGAGGGGCTGGCGCTGGTCTCCACATCGGTCGGGGTGGGGGTGGCGGCCGGGTCGTCGCTGTCCGGACGGGTCGTGGACGCGCACGGCGGGCACGCGGCGTTCCTCGTCCCGCTGGGGTCGGCGGTGGCGGCCGCGCTGATCGGCCTGGCGGGGTCCCGGACCCTCAGTAAACGTGAACTTTCCTCACGATCGATTGCCGAGTAGAGTCGCCGCATGTCACCCGTGACCCACCAGAAGTGGCAGAACTGGGCGGGAAACCAGCAGGCCACCCCGCACCGCGTCGCGACCCCCGGCACCACCGCCGAGGTGGCCGCGGCCGTCCGGTCCGCCGCGTCCGACGGCCTCACCGTCCGGATGACCGGCACCGGCCACTCCTTCACCGGCGCCGCCGTCGCCGAGGGCGTGCTGCTGCGCCCGCAGGCGCTCACCGCGGTCCGCTCCGTCGACACCGCGACCGGCCTGGTCACCGTCGAGGCCGGGATGCCGCTGCACGCGTTCAACCGCGTCCTCGCCGAGCACGGCCTGGCCCTGGCCAACATGGGCGACATCCAGGAGCAGACCGTCGCGGGCGCGCTCCAGACCGCCACGCACGGCACCGGGCGCGACGCCGCCGGCCTCGCCTCCCAGGTCGCCGCCCTCGAACTCGTCCTCGCCGACGGCTCCACCGTCACCTGCTCGCCCGACGAGCGCCCCGAGCTGTTCGACGCCGCCCGCGCCGGCCTCGGCGCCCTCGGCGTCGTCACCGCCATCACCTGGAAGACCGTCCCGGCCTTCCTCCTGCGCGCGCAGGAGGAGCCGATGAAGTGGGACGAGGTCCTCGCCCGCGTCGACGAGTTCGACGACGCCAACGAGCACTTCGAGTTCTACTGGTTCCCGCACACCGAGGGCTGCCTCACCAAGCGCAACAACCGCGTCAAGGGACCGGCCGAACCGCTGCCGAGGTTCAAGTACTGGATGGACGACGAGTTCCTGTCCAACAAGGTCTTCGGCGCCGTCAACCGGCTGACGCACCTGGCCCCCGCCGCCACGCCCTTCGTCAACGGCATCTCCGCTAAGGCGCTCGGCGCCCGCACCTACAGCGACGCCTCGTACAAGGTGTTCACCAGCCCCCGCACGGTCCGCTTCAAGGAGCAGGAGTACGCGATCCCGCGCGAGGAGCTCGTCCCCGCGCTGCGCGAACTGCGCTCCCTGTTCGCCCGCAAGGACTGGCGCATCAGCTTCCCGATCGAGGTGCGGCTGCTCCCGCAGGAGGACGCCTGGCTGTCGATGGCCCACGGCCGCCGCAGCGCGTTCATCGCCGTCCACGTCTACTACAAGGACCGGCACCAGGAGTACTTCCGCGGCGTCGAGGACCTCCTCACCGCCCTCGACGGCCGCCCGCACTGGGGCAAGCTCCACACCCGCGACGCCACCTACCTGGAGAAGGTCTACCCCCGGTTCACCGACTTCCAGCGGCTGCGCGACGAGCTCGACCCCGACCGCCGCTTCGCCAACCCCTACACCCGCCAGGTCTTCGGGGATTAGGCGTCACGGGCCCTGCGTGATGCGGGGGTCGGCGCCGTTCTGGTCGTTCTGCTGGCCGTCGCCGCCCGCGCCGCCCTCGGAGGTCTTCGTCGGCGACGGGGTCTGCGGGCTCTGCGGCGTGCTGGGGGCCGAGGACGTGGGCGCCGTCGGCTCGGTCGGCCGCTGCGAGGTGGGCGGCGCCGTAGTGGGCGCCCCGGTCGTCGGGACGCCGCCCGACGGCCCCTCGCTCGGCGCGGAGCCGGACGGCGTCGCGTGCGTCGACGGGGCGGGCGACGTCGGGGACTCGTCCGTGCCGCCGCCACCGCCGCCGCCTCCGGTCAGCGCCTTGGAGAGCGTCGTGCCGCCGCTCTTGCCGTTGCCGATCGGCGCTCCGGTGGCCGCCTCGTAGACGGTGATGCCGCCGATGACGATCGCGAAGATCGCGGCGGACGACACCACGAGCTTCACCCAGTGCTGCTTGACCCAGCCGGCGGTCGCGTCGAGCGCCGACCGGCGGACCACCTCGCGGACGGCCTCCGGGCCCGCCGCCGCGGCGAGCGCGTCGGCGACGGTCTCCGCCGGGGTGCGGTCCAGGCGCGTCGCGTTCGGGTCCCCGCCGCCGAGGTCGCCGGGGAGGTGCAGGTCGAGACGGGTGGCGTTCGGGTCGCCCGCCGGCCACGCCACGGTCCGCGTCGGGTCGGCGCTCCGCGCCTCCGCCGCCGCCTGCTCCGCCGCGCCCTGCCGGTGCACCGCCGCCTGGAGGTGCGTCAGGTCCTTGATCTGGTTGCGGCCCTGGTCGAGGTAGTGCTTCACGACCGCGGAGCCCGCCGTCGACATCACGCTCATCAGCCCCGCGCCGATGATCGTCCCGTAGACCCCCAGGTAGGACGCTCCGACGGCGGCGGCCAGCGTGGCCACCCCACTGGCGATCAGCTGCGTCGTGCTGACATCCGGCAGCGTGCGCCGCATCGACCCTTTCACCCCTGTTCGTTCGCCCGAAACCCCCGAAAACCAAACTATTCGGAAGATCGGAGTGTTCCTGCCACAGACGTGACGCTCCTAACCTCGAACGGGTGGAGCGCACGGCCGCGCTCAGGCAGAGTGTGGAAAAGGATCCACAAGAATCCGGCAGGGCGCCCCCGGCCGCCCCGCGACACCGGCAAGCTAGGTCAGGTGCCCTCTTCGGCCTCGTGAAGGGGGCTTCGAGAGCGGCGATGTTCGGACATGCCGGGTACGGTGCTGGCAGCAGGTGTGTCCGGAAGAGAGACTCGGGAACCCGGGGGAAGGGCACGCATGCGCCCTCGGCGGGCAACGGGCGACCGGCCGGTGAGACCGCGGCCGGACGGTCCGGCGCCCTCCGTGCCGTCAGGAAGGGCAGGAAGGACACGCATGCAGGAGCTGCGCCTCGTCGCGGTCAGCGAGGACGGTACGTACCTCGTCCTGGCCACCGCGGGCCGAGGCACCCGGTTCACCCTGCCCGTCGACGACCGGCTCCGCGCAGCGGTCCGTGGGCACTTCTCCCGCCTCGGCCAGTTCGAGATCGAAGTGGAGAGTCCCTTGCGTCCCAAGGAGATCCAGGCCCGCATCCGGTCCGGCGAGACGGCGGAGGAGATCGCCGAGTCGGCGGGGATCCCGGTCGAACGCGTCCGCTGGTTCGAGGGCCCGGTCCTGCAGGAACGCGAGTACATGGCGCAGCAGGCGCAGCGCGTCGCGGTGCGCCGGCCCGGCGAGACCACGCTCGGCCCGCCGCTCGGCGAGACCGTCGAGGAGCGGCTCGGCCGCGGCGGCGTCGACCTCGAGGAGGTCGAGTGGGACTCCTGGAAGTGCGAGGACTCCACCTGGCGGGTCCGGCTGTCGTTCTTCGACAACGGCCGCCCGCACGCCGCCGAGTGGTCCTTCGACCCGCGCCGCCGGCACGTCTCCCCGCTCGACGAGATCGCCGCCCGCCTCACCGCCGTCGAGTGGGACGAGGAGACGCTGTCGGACACCGTCACCCCGCTCGTCCCGCGCCGTCCCGCGATGAAGGTCGTGCAGAACGACCGGCTCCCGGGCGACCGGGACGCCGGCGCGCGCGGCCTGCCCGCCGAGCCGGAGCAGCCCGCCGCGCCCGGCCCGCTGCGCCCCGCCGAGCCGCCGCAGTACATCGTCGAGCGCGGCCGCATGGTCGACCCGCGCCCCGCCTTCCGGGACGCGCCCGGCGAGGGCGCGCCGCTGCGCGAGGCGTCCCGCCCGCTCTCCGCCGACGGCCCTCGCGAGGCCCCGCGGCTGCGCGAGGCCCCCGAGCCCGGCCGTCCCGCCGAGGACGTCCGGGCGCGCGACGACCGCTCCGCCCGCGAGGAGGAGCCGCGCGTCCCGCAGGCGCGCCGGGAGCCGACGGCCGCCGAGGCGCCCGCCGACGACGCGGAGTCCCGAGCGGGAAGCGCCGCCGAGGCGGCCGGACCTTCGGAGCGCGAGGAGTCGCGTCCCGAGGCGGCGAGCGACGCCCCCGAGACCCTTGAGGAGGAGCGTCCCGCCGAGGCCGAGGCGTCCACCAGGGACGACCGCACGGCTCAGGACGCGGAGCCCGCCGAGGAGACCGGGACGTCTCAGAGCGCGGACGAGGACCCGCGGCCCGTGGCGACCGAGGACGCCCAGGACGACGACGAGCGGCAGAGCGCCGATGCCGGCGTCCCCGCCGAGACCGCGAAGGCCGGCGAGGACGAGCGGCCGGACGGCGACGCCCCGCAGGACGAGGACGCGCAGGCGTCGCGCGAGGAGCCCACCGAGGACAAGGCCGCCGGTGAAGCGCCCGCCGCGCAGGAGGCGGAGGCGGCGCAGGCGCACGACGAGCCCGACGAGGCCGAGGACGCCCCGGCACCGGCGGCGGCGCGGGAGAGCGAGGAGCCCGCCGAGAGCGACGGCGGCGAGGCCGCGCGGGACCGGCGCCCGGCACCGGAGCGCCCGGCGCCCACGCCCGAGGAGAAGGCCTCCCGGCCGGACCCGGCTCCACCGCAGCCCGCCCAGCAGCCGGCACAGCAGCAGCCCGCACCGCAGCATCCGGCGCGCCGGGAGCCGTCCCGGCCGCCCGCGAAGAAGAAGCCGGCCCGGCCCACCATGCCCGCCGCCGCTCAGGACAAGCCGGTCACCGGTTCCCCGGCGGCCGCGGCGGCGGAGTCCGCGGCGCAGCGGCCCGCGCGGCCCCGCCGCAAGGCCAAGGGGAAGCGCGCGTCCGTGCCGTCCTGGGACGAGATCATGTTCGGCGCCCGCCGCCCCGAGTGACGCGGGCGGCGGCCGTCCGGGCCGCGGTCAGGCCGAGGCCGCGTCCTGGGGCCCGGCGTCCCGCTTCCGCACGTCCAGGGGCGCGGCGTCCCGTTTCGCGGCCGGTCCCGGTGCGGGGCGCTCGATGAACGGCGCGAGCCATTCGGGCGTGATGGCGGCGGCGAAGGCGACGGCGTCCGACTCGGACATGTCCGTCGCCGAGTAGCCGCCGTCACCGGCGCCGGTCGCGACGAACAGGGTGGCGAGGCCGAGCCGGCGCTGGAACAGCGTCCGGCGGACGCGCCAGCCGATCACCGCGCCGTGGTCGACGACGACCTGCCGGCGGCGCAGGGAACCCGAGCGGACGGTGAGGCGGGTGCCGTCGGAGGCGTGCCCCAGCTGGCGGTAGCGGTCCAGGCCCAGCGGAACGGCGAGGACGGCGAGGGCCGCGCAGGCGTAGGCGACCCACGGCTGGCCGGCCAGCACCGCGATGGCCGCGACGCCCGCGAGCGGCGCGACCGCGCGCGCGACGCGCCGGCCGCGCGCCGCGCGAGGGTGCGCGATCAGCGGGCCCGGGACGGGTCCGAGGACGCGGGCCGCGAGGTCCTCGGCCGCCGGGCGCGGCGCCGTGGGCAGCAGCCGCCCCCGATGTGCGGCGTCCCCGAGCCCGGTGATGAGCGCGCCGAGCCGGACGACCCCGGCACGCCGTTCGAGGGGATTGTCGGTCAGCTCGACGCCCCGCAGCCGCCGCCGTTCGAGGGACACGGCCCGCCGGGTGAGCACGCCGCGCTCCACCTGGATCGAGCCGTCCCGCTCGTGCACGGTGAAGTCCCAGTTGAACAGCGCGAACACGATCACCGACATGACCGGCATGGCGAGGAGCATCAGCACGAGGAGCGCGACGGCGAGCGCGGGGGCCACCCCGGCGACGTCGTGCCCGACGGTCTCGACGCGCTGCCGGGTGATGAGCCCGAGATCGTCCCCGAGGTTGTAGAGGGTGCCGAGCACGCTGCCCGCCAGCGCGAACGGGGTGAGCAGGTAGGCGCCGCTGAGCGGGGCGTACAGGTACCAGCGCGGCGTCACCCGGGCGAGGAGGCGGCGCGGCGGGCGCCGGTCGGCGGTCGGGCGGGCCAGCAGCACCCGCCGCAGCCGGTCCGCCTCCTGGCGGGACACGGCGTTGAGGGTGCCCTCGCCGCCCTCCGCTCCCGCGTCGATGTGCACGACGGCGAGGCCGAGCAGCCGCTGCGGAAGGGACGAGGTGACGTCGACGCCCCGGATCCGGTCGCGGGGGATGCTCTTGACCGACCGTCCGAGGAGGACGCGCCGCAGCTCGATGCGGTCGGCATACAGGACATAGGTGAAGGTCACCCAGCCGGCGACGTGGAACGCCAGCCCGAACCCGAGCCCGGCGAGGGTGAAGTAGAACGCGGTGGACATGCCCCCGACGAGCAGTCCGGTGGCGCCCGCGGCGAGCAGCGCGATCAGCTCGCGGACGGCCCCCACCACGAACGTCAGCGGGTGCAGCCGGCGGCGGCGCGGCGCGGCCGCGACGGCGGCGGGCGGGGGACCCGCCGCGGCGGGCTCTCCGGCCTCGGGTCGGACGCTCACGTCGCGTCGTCGCGGAGGTCGTGCGCGCGGTGCGCGAGCTGCTCGGCGAGGCGGGTCGCGACGTCCGCGGGCAGGCCCGCCACCTCCGACGAGCCGGTGTGCGAGGCGGTGTTGACCTTGATGGTGGCGAGGCCGAGCAGCCGCTCGATCCAGCCCTGCTCGGTGTCGACGGTCTGGATCCGGCTGACCGGCACCAGCAGCCACTCGCGGCTGAACCAGCCGGTACGGGTGTAGACGACGTCGGCGCTGACCTCCCAGCGGTGCACCCGGTACCGCCACACGGGCGCCGCGGTGACCATGAGGAACCCGGCCGTCCCGACGATGTAGGGCAGCCACCCGACGCGCCCGGACAGCCAGCCGGGCATCCCGCTCCACCCGGCGTCGCCGAGCCAGGCCGCGACGCCGAGCGCCAGCCCGAACGCGAGCCCCCAGAGCAGGAGGTATTCGATCGCCCAGTGCGCGATGGCGCGCGGCGACACCCGGTGTGCGGGCGGCCGCAGCCGCGGCGGGTGCGGGCCCCCGCCGTCCTTGTGGTGACTGCGCCGCACCGACGTCACACCGCGAGTCTAGAACGTCCCGGGAAAACGGCGCGCTACCAGCGTTTTGTCAGTGGCGGCTGCGAGGGTGGCGAACGTGCCCGAGACGCCGCCGCGGGCGGCGGAAAATGTGGATGCGCAGGGACCCGGGGCACGCATAGGTTGACGGGTCCTCACCCGTCGGGCGGGATGTCCGGCAGACCGAGTCCCAGGAGACCACATGTCCTACGCGATCCAGGCCGAGGGCCTGGTGAAGCGGTTCGGTGAGACCAGGGCGCTGGCCGGCGTCTCGCTCACCGCGGAGCCCGGCACCGTGCTGGGCGTCCTCGGCCCGAACGGCGCCGGGAAGACGACCGCGACGCGGATCCTCGCCACGCTGATCGAGCCGACCGAGGGCAGCGCCCGCGTCGGCGGGTACGACGTGGTGAAGGACGCGCACAAGGTGCGGCAGCTGATCGGCCTGACCGGGCAGTACGCCGGCGTCGACGAGATGCTCACCGGCACCGAGAACCTCATCCTCATCGGACGGCTGCTCGGCATCTCCCGGCGGGCGTCCCGGGCGCGCGCGGCGGAGCTGCTGGAGCGCTTCCAGCTCACCGAGGCGGCCGAACGCGCCGCCAAGACCTACTCCGGCGGGATGCGCCGCCGCCTCGACCTCGCGGCGAGCCTCGTCGGGCGGCCGCAGTTCCTGTTCCTGGACGAGCCCACCACGGGCCTCGACCCGCGCAGCCGCGGCGGCCTCTGGGACATCGTCCGCGGCCTGACCGACGACGGCGTCACCGTGCTGCTGACCACGCAGTACCTGGAGGAGGCCGACCAGCTCGCCGACGACATCGTGGTGATCGACCGCGGCCAGGTCATCGCACAGGGCACGTCCGACCGGCTGAAGGAGCAGGTCGGCGGGCAGGTACTGGAGCTGCGCCCGATCCGGGAGGCCGACGGCGAGGCCGCCGCGCGGATCGTCGCCGACCTCACCGGCGCCGAGCCGGAGACCCGGGACGGGCTGGTGTCCGCGCCGATCACCGACCCGGCGCTGATGCCCGCCGTCGTCCGGCGGCTCGACGACGCCGGCGTCGCGGTCGGCGAGCTGTCGCTGCGCAAGTCCAGCCTGGACGAGGTGTTCTTCGCCCTCACCGGCCACCACACCGACGACATCGACGCGGAGGCCGGCGCGCTCGAGCAGGCCGCCGACCGGGAAGGGGCCACGGCATGACCGCCACGGCGTTCGCACCGCAGGACCTGGCCAAGCGCGTTTCGCCGGGCATCGCCGCCCGCAACACGCTGACGCTGGCCTGGCGCAACCTCGTCCAGATCAAGCACAACCCGATGGAACTGCTGGACCTGTCCATCCAGCCCATCATGTTCGTGCTGCTGTTCGCGTACGTGTTCGGCCCGGCGATGGCCGGCAGCGTGCAGGCCTACCTGCCGATCGTCATCCCGGGGATCATCGCGCAGAACGCGCTGTTCGCCGGGATGAGCACCGGGTTCGGGCTGAACACCGACATCACCAAGGGCGTGTTCGACCGGTTCCGCAGCCTGCCGATCTCCCGGTCCGCGCCGCTCGCCGGGCGGATCATCGCCGACACCGTCAAGCAGGCGTGGTCGATGCTGATCCTGCTGGGCGTCGGGTTCGCCATCGGGTTCCGGGTGCACACCGGCGTCCTCTCGGTGCTGCTCGCGTTCCTGCTGCTGCTCACGTTCGCGCTGCTGTTCTCGTGGACGTCGGTGTACATCGCCATGAAGGTCAACGAACCGGAGAAGGTGCAGATCTTCGGCTTCGTGGTGATCTTCCCGCTGAGCTTCCTGAGCACCGCGTTCATCCCGACGACCAAGGGCATCCCCGGCTGGCTGGCGTTCTGCATGGACAACAGCCCGGTGACCCAGCTGGTCACGTCCATGCGGGGCCTGCTGGTCGGCGGCCCCGTCCTGGAGCACGCGTGGATCGCGCTGGCCTGGGGCGTCGGCATCTCCCTGGTCTTCGCCCCGCTGTCGCTGCGGGCTTTCAAGAAGCGGGCTTGATTTTCCCAGGGGGGCGACCCCCTGGAACCCCCGTCACGGTTGAGGGGCTGTTTCCCGCTCCGCTAGCTGTACTGCCCTGAGAGGTTGGTGACGCGGCTGGCGGGTGGTTGTCCTGCCAGTGCGGTGTGTCCGCGGTGATGGTTGTAGAGGTGTAGCC
>NZ_JBEPCJ010000129.1:0-22635 GCF_040299565.1 Spirillospora sp. NPDC000708 | reverse complement strand
GAGAAGACCCGCGAGCTGGTCGCCGAGCGCGGGCGGCAGGACTGGGAGTCGGAGCTCGGGCGGATGCCGCGGCTGTTCAAGGAGCCGGAGTCGATTCCCGGCCTGACGTGGCCGACGGCGACGTTCAGCGACCGGTTCACCATCCAGCTCGGCGGCGAACGCGGCGAGCTGGTGCTGCGGTACTGCGGGCGCGGGCACACCGAGGGCGACATCGTGGCGTGGCTGCCGAAGCACAAGGTGCTGTTCGCCGGTGACCTCGTGGAGGCGCAGGCGGCGCTCTACACCGGGGACGCCTTCCATCGGGACTGGGCGTCGGGGACGCTGGACCGGGTCGCGGCCCTGGGCGCCGAGGCGCTGGTGGGCGGCCGCGGCGCGGTGGCGGCCGGCCGGGAGGCGGTGGACGCGGCGATCGGGCAGACGCGGCACTTCCTTCAGGTGATGATCCGCGAGGTGACGGCCGTGCAGGGGCGCGGCGGGACGCTGAAGGAGGCGTTCGAGGCGGTCCACGCCGAGCTGGAGCCGGAGTACGGGCGGTGGCCGATCTTCGAGCACTGCCTGCCGTTCGACGTGTCCCGGCTGTGGGACGAGCTGTCCGGCGTCGAGCGCCCCGCCATTTGGACCGCCGAGCGCGACCGGGCCGTCTGGGATGAGCTCCAGGGCTGACCCGGCACCGGCCGGGCCGGACGCACCGGCCGACGCACCGGACGCGCCGGTCGTCGTGGCCGGGGCCGGGCCGGTGGGCCTGGTCGCCGCGCTGCTGCTGGCGAGGGCCGGCGTGCCCGCGACCGTCCTGGAGGCCGCGGACCGGTGCGAGCCGGCCGGGTCCAAGGCGATCTGCTTCCAGCGCGACGTCCTCGACGTCCTGGACCGCGTCGGCTGCGCCGAGCGGATGATCGCGCGCGGCGTCACCTGGACGACCGGCCGCACCTACTACCGCGGCACCGAGCTGTTCGCGGTCACGTTCCCCGGCACCGGGCGCGGCGACGTCCCGCCCTGGATCAACATCTCGCAGGCCGAGGTCGAACGGTACCTGCGCGACCTGGCGGACGCCGAGCCGCTGGTGGACGTCCGGTACGGGCACCGCGTCACCGGCCTCCACCAGGACGAGGACGGAGTGCGGGTCCGCGCGGAGACCCCGGACGGCGAGACCTCCGTCGCCGGAACCCACCTGATCGGGGCGGACGGGCCGCACAGCGCGGTCCGCCGGCTCCTCGGCGTCGGGTTCCCCGGCCGCTCGTTCGACGACCGGTTCCTCATCTGCGACGTCCGCGCCGACCTGCCCTTCCCGAACGAGCGCCGGTTCCACTTCGACCCCGCGTGGAACCCCGGCCGGCAGGTGCTCGTGCACCAGTGCCCCGACCGGACGTGGCGGATCGACTGGCAGATGCCCGCCGGCTACGACTTCGAGGCCGAGCGCGCCTCCGGGGCGCTGGGCGCCCGCATCCGGGAGATCACCGGCGACGCCCCCTACGAGATCGTGTGGGCGTCGGTGTACCGCTTCCACCAGCGGTGCGCCGAGACGTTCCGCCGCGGCCGGGCGTTCCTGGCGGGGGACGCGGCGCACCTGTACGCGCCGTTCGGGGCGCGCGGGCTGAACTCCGGCGTCCAGGACGCCGAGAACCTCGCCTGGAAGATCGCGTTCGCCCGCCGCGGCCACGGCTCCGAGCTCCTCCTCGCGAGCTACGACACCGAGCGCCGGGCGGCCGCGCAGGAGAACCTCGCGGTCACCACCCGCACGATGGAGTTCCTCGTCCCCCACACCGACGAGGAGAGGGAACGGCGGCGGACCGCTCTGGACGCCGCGCTCACCGACCCCGGCGCGCGCGCCCGCATCGACTCGGGGAAGCTCGCCGAACCGTACTGGTACCTGGACTCGCCGCTGACCACCCCGTCCGGGCCCGCCGACGGGTTCCCGCGCGCCGCCGGGGCCGCCCGCCCGCCGGTCCCCGGCGTCCTCTGCCCCGACGGCCCCTGCGTCGCCGGCCGGCGCGCGACCCGGCTGCGGCGGCTGTTCGGCACGGAGTTCGTCGCCCTGGCCGCCGCCGGGGAGCGGTGCGACCGGGCCCCGGCACCGTCCACCTCGTCCGTCCCGACGGCCACCTCGCCGCCGTCCTCCCGGCCTTCGACCCCGGCGCGTTCACCGCGGCGCTGCTCCGCGCCTGCGGCCGCCCCTGACCGCACCCGCTCCCGCCTGGGGTCGTACGGGAAAGGGGGGCGGGAGTTTCACAGGCGCCGGGTCCATTCGGTAACCTCGGACTCGGGCCGAGAGGCGCTGCAACGGACGCGCGGGCGTCCGCCACGCTCGGCCCGAGACCGGAACACGCAAGGGCGCCTCCCAACGACACGGGAGGTGGCTGGTGGGCATGACCGAAGAGCTGCGCGGGCTTCTGGACGAGCGGATCGTGGTGCTCGACGGGGCGTGGGGCACGATGCTCCAGGGCGCCGGGCTCACCCCCGAGGACTACCGGGGCGACCTCATCGGCGGGGACCACGAGAAGGACGTCACCGGCGACCCCGACCTGCTGAACCTCACCCGCCCCGACGTGATCCTGGACGTCCACCGGCAGTACCTCGAGGCCGGCGCCGACGTCACGACCACGAACACCTTCACCGCGACCAGCATCGGGCAGGCGGACTACGGGCTGGAGGGCCTGGTCCGCGAGATGAACGTGCAGGGCGCCCGGCTCGCCCGGCAGGCGGCCGACGAGTACGGGAACCGGTTCGTCGCCGGGTCCGTCGGCCCGCTCAACGTCACCCTGTCGCTGTCGCCCCGCGTCGAGGACCCGGCCTACCGCGCCGTCACCTTCGACCAGGTCAAGGCCTCCTACGCGGAGCAGATCGCGGGCCTCGCCGAGGGCGGCGTCGACCTGCTGCTGATCGAGACGATCTTCGACACGCTGAACGCGAAGGCGGCCATCGCCGCGGCCCGCGAGGTCGCCCCCGAGCTGCCGCTGTGGATCTCGGTGACGATCGTCGACCTGTCCGGCCGGACGCTGTCCGGGCAGACCGTCGAGGCGTTCTGGCGCTCGATCGAGCACGCCGAGCCGCTGGTCGTCGGCGTGAACTGCTCGCTGGGCGCCGAGGAGATGCGCCCGCACGTCGAGGAGCTCGCGCGCCTCGCCGGCACCTACACCGCCTGCCACCCGAACGCGGGCCTGCCGAACGCCTTCGGCGGCTACGACCAGACGCCGGACGAGATGGGCGTCAAGCTCGGCGACTTCGCCGCGGCCGGCATGGTCAACGCCGTCGGCGGCTGCTGCGGCACGGGCCCCGCGCACATCGCCCGCATCGCCGGCGCGGTGCGCGGCAGCGCCCCGCGCGAGGTCGCCGCGCCCGGCGCCGCGACCCGCTTCAGCGGCCTGGAGCCGTTCGAGATCGGCCGGGACACCGGCTTCGTCATGATCGGCGAGCGCACCAACGTCACCGGCTCCAAGCGGTTCCGCAAGCTCATCGAGGCGGGCGACCACCAGGGCGCCGTGGACGTGGCGCTGGAGCAGGTGCGCGGCGGCGCCAACCTCCTCGACGTCAACATGGACGCCGACCTGCTCGACAGCGAGCGGGAGATGACCACGTTCCTCAACCTGATCGCGACCGAGCCCGAGGTGGCCCGCATCCCGATCATGGTGGACAGCTCGCGGTGGAGCGTGCTGGAGGCCGGGCTGAAGACCGTCCAGGGCAAGGGCGTCGTCAACTCGATCAGCCTCAAGGAGGGCGAGGAGCCCTTCCTGGAGCAGGCCCGCCGCATCCGCGACTTCGGCGCCGGCGTCGTCGTCATGGCGTTCGACGAGCAGGGCCAGGCCGACACCGCCGACCGCAAGGTGGAGATCTGCGGCCGCGCCTACGACCTGCTCACGCAGCGGGCCGGGTTCGCGCCCGAGGACATCATCTTCGACCCGAACGTGCTGGCCGTCGCGACGGGCATCGCCGAGCACAACGGCTACGCCAAGGCGTTCATCGACGCGCTGCCGCGGATCAAGGAGCGCTGCCCCGGCGCCCGCACCAGCGGCGGCATCTCGAACCTGTCGTTCTCGTTCCGCGGCAACGAGGTCGTCCGCGAGGCGATGCACTCGGCGTTCCTGTTCCACGCGGTGAAGGCCGGGCTGGACATGGGGATCGTCAACGCCGGGCAGCTCGCCGTCTACGAGGACATCCCCGCCGACCTGCTCGAACTCGTCGAGGACGTGCTGTTCGACCGGCGCCCGGACGCCACCGACCGGCTCGTGTCGTTCGCCGAGAACGTCAAGGGCAAGGGGACGCGGCGCGAGGTCGACCTGTCCTGGCGGGACGCGCCGGTGGAGCAGCGGCTGTCGCACGCCCTCGTGCACGGGATCGTCGACTTCATCGAGGAGGACACCGAGGAGGCCCGGCAGAAGCTGCCGCGCCCGCTCGACGTCATCGAGGGCCCGCTGATGGACGGCATGAAGGTCGTCGGCGACCTGTTCGGGTCCGGCAAGATGTTCCTGCCGCAGGTGGTCAAGAGCGCCCGCGCGATGAAGCGCTCGGTCGCCTACCTGGAACCGTTCATGGAGGCCGAGAAGGAGAAGGCGCTGGCCGAGGGCCGCGTCCAGGACGACCGCGGCCAGGGCAAGATCGTCCTTGCGACGGTCAAGGGCGACGTGCACGACATCGGCAAGAACATCGTCGGCGTCGTCCTCGGCTGCAACAACTACGACGTCGTCGACCTCGGCGTGATGGTGCCCGCCGCGAAGATCCTCGACACCGCGATCGCGGAGGGCGCCGACGCGGTCGGGCTGTCCGGGCTGATCACCCCGTCGCTGGACGAGATGGTGTCGGTCGCCACCGAGATGCAGCGCCGCGGGATGAACCTGCCGCTGCTGATCGGCGGCGCGACCACGTCCCGCCAGCACACCGCGGTGCGGATCGCGCCCGCCTACGACCAGACGACCGTGCACGTGCTGGACGCCTCCCGCGTCGTCGGCGTCGTCTCGGACCTGCTCGACCCCGAGCGCGCCGACGCCCTCGCGATCTCCAACGCCGAGGAGCAGCAGCGGCTCCGCGAGCAGCACGAGAAGAAGCAGCGCGCGCCGATGCTGACGATCGAGCAGGCCCGCGCGAACCGCGAGACCGTGCCCTTCGACGACCTGCCCGTGCCCGCCTTCACCGGGGTGCGCGTCCTCGAGCCCGGTCTGGAGGAGCTGCGCGCGATGATCGACTGGCAGTTCTTCTTCCTCGCCTGGGAGCTGAAGGGCAAGTACCCGGCGATCCTCGACCAGCCGGTCGCGCGCGAGCTGTTCGACGACGGCAACAGCCTGCTCGACAAGATCATCGCGGACGGGCTGCTGCGCGCCCGCGGCGCCTACGCGTTCTGGCCCGCGCACTCCGACGGCGACGACATCGTCCTCGACACCGAGGACGGGACGCGGTTCCCGATGCTGCGGCAGCAGACCGCCAAGCCGGCGGGCCGCCCCAACCGGTGCCTGGCCGACTACATCGCCCCGGCGGGAGACCACCTCGGCGGGTTCGCGGTCACGGTGCTCGGCGCGGAGGAACTCGCCGCGCAGTTCGAGGCCGACAACGACGACTACCGGTCGATCATGGTGAAGGCGCTCGCGGACCGGCTCGCCGAGGCGTTCGCCGAGTACGCCCACCTCCAGGCGCGGCGCGACTGGTTCGAGCCGGACGCCGACCCGAAGCTGGAGGACCTGCACGCCGAGCGGTTCCGCGGCATCCGCCCCGCGCTCGGCTACCCGGCGAGCCCCGACCACAGCGAGAAGAAGGACCTGTTCGAGCTGCTCGGCGCGGACCGCCTCGGCATCGGGCTGACCGAGTCGTACGCGATGACGCCGGCCGCCAGCGTCAGCGGGCTGATCTTCGCGCACCCGTCCGCGCGGTACTTCACCGTCGGGCGGATCGGCCGCGACCAGACCGAGGACTACGCGGCGCGGCGCGGGCTCGCCCTTCCCGAAATCGAGCGGTGGCTGCGCCCGAATCTCGCCTACGAAACGGAATGAGCTGCGGTGACGGCCGCCATGCTGTCCTGATCCGGCCAATGTCCCGCGGCGCGGGAGTGCTTTTCGTCCGGTAATCGAAATGACCGGGTAAAGGGCCGCGGATTACCATGGCCCGCGTGTCGGTTGCGCTGGCTGCCCGGGCGGTCCCGAGGAAGTGGAGCACCCCGCGCTGGCTGTGGACGGTGCTGGCGGCGGCCGTCGGGCTCGCGGTGCTGTCCTGGCTGGCGGCCACGGCGGTGCTGGTCGGAAGCCGGTCGGCGGTGTCGTCGGTGAAGGACGGCGGCGTCCCCGCCTACGTCAGCGCCCGCACCGCGCACGCCGCGCTGTCGGACGCCGACCGGGCCGCGTGGCAGAGCTTCCGCTCCGGCGCGGCGCAGCTCATCGGCCCCGGCCAGCGGTTCCGGGACGACCTGACGACGGCCGGCGACAATCTCGCGCACCTCGCCGAACTCGATTTCGGCGGCGCCGCCGGACGGGATCTGCTGCGCGCCGTGAACGCGCAGGTCGTCACCTATCAGGGGCTCGTGGAACAGGCCGACGCCACCTATCGGGAAGGGCTCGAAAAACTCGGGTACGCCTATCTCGGCTACGCCTCCGACCTGCTGCACGGCGACGGCGGGCTGCTCTCCCGGATCGACGAGATCGCGCGGCGGGACCTGCGCGGCATCGACGACCGGCGGGATTCGGCCTGGGCCGGCGGCGGCCTCGCGCTCGGCACCGCCGCCATCGGCGCGGTCCTGCTCGCCGTCCTCGGCTACGCGCAGGTGTCGATGGCGCGGCGGTTCCGGCGGCTGCTCAACCTGCCGCTGGCCGCCGCGAGCGTCCTGCTGGTCGGGCTGCTCGTCTGGACGTCCCTGACGTTCCTGCACGTCGACCACGCCTTCGCGGACGCGTCCGACCACGGAGTGCCCGCCTTCGACCGGACGCTGCAGGCGCAGATCCGCGACGCGGACGCCGGGTCCGGCGCGCTCCGCGCCGGACGCACCGCGCCGCAGGGCGGCGGCCTCGACGTCGCCGCGGCGGACAAGGCGCAGCGGCCCCTGGAGGCGAAGCTGTCCGACGCCACCGACACCCGCGGCTTGGACGCCGGCCTGCCGCTGCTGTCGCTGGCCGTGGCGGGGCTCTCCGCCCTCGGCCTGTGGATCCGGCTCCGCGAATACAGGAGATGACCGTGCGACTGCTGGCAGCGCTCCTCCTGCTCTGCGCGTTCACCACCGTGTCCTGCGGCGGCGCCGGCTCCGCGCAGAGCGTCACGGTGCTCGGCTCGTGGACGGGCGCCGAGGGCGACGCGTTCCGCGAGGTGCTGGCCGGCTTCGAGAAGAGCACCGGCATCCACGTCGACTACACGGGCACCCGCGACGCCCGCGCCATCCTCGCCAGCGAGCTGCACGACGGCACGCCGCCCGACACCGCCGTCCTCGCCACGCCCGGCGACCTGCGCACCTACGCCGCCGCCGGGGAGCTGGCGCCGGTCGGCGGCGCGCAGCAGGGCATCGGCGGCGACCTGACCGGCGCGACCGGCCCGGACGGCGTCCGCCGCCCCTACGGCATCGTCGTCAAGGCGGCCGTGAAGGGCCTGATCTGGTACGCCCCGCGGACCCTGCCGGCGGCGACGCGGGCGCGGCTCGCGCAGCCGATCGGGTCCTTCGCCGACCTGGCGAGGATCGCGTCCGGCGCGGCGGCGAAGCCCTGGTGCCTCGGCCTGGAGGACACGTCCAACTCGGGCTGGCCGGGCACCGACTGGATCGAGGACGTCGTGCTGCACGAGTCCGGCGCCGCCGTCTACGACCAGTGGGTGTCCGGCGATCTGGAGTGGACGTCGGACCCGATCCGCAAGGCGTGGCGGACGTTCGGGAGCGTGGTGGCCGGCACCCGCTCCGGCACGGACGCCATCCTCCTCACCGGCTACGGCAAGGCGGGCGCGCCGATGTTCGCGAACCCGCCGGGCTGCCTGTTCGACCACGAGGCGTCGTTCATCACCGCCTTCTACGGGCAGACGTCCGGCCGCCCGCAGGCGGGACGCGACTACGACTTCGTGCCGTTCCCGGGAGGGCGGGCGGTGGAGATCGGCGGCGACCTGCTCGGCATGTTCCGCGCCACGCCGGCCGCCCGCAGGCTCGTCGCGTACCTGACGACGGCGAAGGCCCAGGAGGCGTGGATCAAGCGCCCGGGGAGCGGCGCGTTCTCGCTCAACCGGTCCGTCCCGCCGGGCGACTACCCGGATCCGCTGTCGCGGCGGATCGCGCAGACCCTGGCGAGCGCGGGGACGGTCCGCTTCGACGCCTCGGACTCGATGCCGACCGTGATGGCCGCCGCGTTCGACCACGCCGTCCTGGAGTACGTCACCGACCCCACCGCGCAGCGCCTCGACCGGATCCTGCGCTCGCTGGACCAGGTCCGCTGCACGACCGGCTCCGCCTCCGCGCCGCCCCGCAACTGCTGACCGGCGGGTCGCCGGGCCCGCCCGCGACGGACGGCCCCGGCGTCCGCCGCGCCGTCAGGCGCTCGGCCCCGTGATGGTGACCGCCGGGCTGACGGTGAACGCCGCCGCGAAGGAGACGCTGGTGCCGGCCGCGATTCCGCAGCCCCCGCCGTAGCCGACGGCGCCCTGCCCGGTCCGCAGCACCGAACCGCTGTTGGTGTAGGTGGCGTTGAGAGCGGACAGGATGAAGGAGCACGAGGCGCTGTGGACGATGATGAACGGGTTGAACACCGTCAGTTCGGCCCGTCCTGCTGCGGCGTCGTAGCTCTTCCCGTCCAGGATGTCGCCGGTCCAGCCACCGGAGATCGAGACGCCCCACGTCACGCCCTTGGCGTCCGTGCAGTTCTCGGCGTAGCCGTTCCCGATGCGCCCGAGCCCGGCCGGGCCGGAGGACACGCTCGGCAGCGTTCCGGCGAGGTGCATGGTGGGGCAGGTGATGGCCGTGCCGCCCGCCGTGATGGTCAGGGTCCCGGAGTCGGCGGTGAAGACGCCGGCGGAGGAGGGATTGACGACCGTCCAGCCGGACGCGGCGGACGCGGGCGAGGCGGCGAGGAAGGGCAGGGCGAGGGCGGCCGCGGCGGCCACGGCGGTTCCGAGCTTGCGCATCGGTGGAGGATCCCTTCGGGGACGGCGATGGTCCCTTCTATGACCCCCGCGGGAGGGGAAACGTGACAGCCGGGTCCGCCTGCACGAGGGCCAGGGCGAGGTGGGCGAAGCGGTCGGCCACCTCGGCGGCGGTGAGCGGGCCGCCTTCGCGGAACCACACCGACACGCCCGTCGCCATCGTGAGGATGCCGCGGACGGCCTCGGCCGGGTAGGGCGTGCCGAACGCGCCGGACGCGGCGCCCTCGTTCACGACGCGGTGGAACATCCGCTCGTGCTTGTCGCGCTTGGCGATGAGCAGGGCGCGCTCGCGCCGCTCGATGCTGTGCATCTCGCCGACGCCGAGCACGGCCTCGCGGCGCAGTTCGGTGTGCACGAGGACGTGCTCGCGGACGAGCCGGCGCAGCCGCACGGCGGGGTCGGGCGGGGCGTCGGCCAGGACGGCGGCGCAGCGGTCGATGAGGTGGTCGATGGTCCGGTGCATGATCGCCACGAGCAGGTCGTGCTTGGAGCCGAAGTAGTGGTAGAGCACCGCCGGGCTCATCCCGGCGCGGTCGGCGATGTCGCGGACGGACGTGCCGTTGAAGCCCTTCTCCGACATCGTCTCGACGGCCGCCGAGATGAGGATCCGGGTGCCGGGCGTGTCGGTCGGCCGGGACAGCGCGTCGCTCGACGTGGGCGTGACGTCGGCGGTGGTGCGGTGGGCCGGCGTGCCGCGCCCGCGGGACGCGCGCCGCGGTCCGGTGCCTGCGTCGTCGTCCACGAAGATCCTCCTCTGGATTCCGCCCTGCATTCCAACGTACATTCGTTCAATGCCATCCCAGCCGGCAACCGGGAGTGTGACACCGTGACCGCACCCGTCCCCGATCCGCTGGCGGCGCTGACCGCCGCCCACCCGTCCAAGACCGCGATCATCGAGGGGGACCGGCGGCTGAGCTACACCGCGTTCAACGCGCTGGTCAACCGCTACGCCAACGTGCTGGTGGGCCTCGGCGTCCGGGCCGGCACCAAGGTGGCCTGGTGCGGGCGCAACAGTACCGAGGTCGTCACCCTGATCGCCGCGCTGCGCAAGGCCGGCGCGGTCGGCGTCCCGCTGAACTACCGGCTGAGCCCCGAGGAGGCGTCCTACGTCGTCGCGAACGCCGACAGCGCGCTGGTGCTGTTCGACGTGGAGCAGGCGCCGCAGCTGGAGCTCGCGGCTCGCGAGGTCGAGGGCGTCCGCGGCTGGCTGGCGTTCCGGAGCGGCGCCGGCGGGGTGCCGGACTGGGCGTCGGACCTGGACGCCGCCGCGGCCGCGAGCCCGGAGACCGAACCGGCCGCCGCGGGCGACGACCCGGCGGCGGGCACCGCGATGTTCTACACGTCCGGGACGACCGGCAAGCCGAAGGGCGTGGTGCGCGGGCAGCCGGACCCGGAGATCGTCATCGGGCTGGTGACGGAGATCGGCTACCGGCCCGACGACGTGTACCTGACGACCGGCCCGCTCTACCACTCCGGCCCGATGAGCTTCATGCTGATCGTCCAGCAGATGGGCGGGACCGTCGTGGTGATGCGCGACTTCGACCCCGAGCGCTGGCTGGAGCTGGTCGAGGAGCACGGGGTGACCGCGACGTTCTCGGCGCCGACCCCGATCCGGCGCGTGCTGGACCTGCCGGACGAGGTGATCGCGGCCCGCGACCTGTCGTCGCTGCGGCGGGTCATCGCCAACGCGGCGCCCTGGCCGTTCGAGCTGAAGCGCCGCTACGTCGAGAAGATCGGCGACGGGTCGCTGTTCGAGGTGTACGGATCGACGGAGCTGGGCGTCGACACGATCCTGCGACCGGAGGACCAGATGCGCAAGCCGGGCAGCTGCGGGCGGCCCGCGCCCGGCATCGAGATCGCGCTGTTCGACGACAAGGGCGGGCGCGTCGAGGAGCCGCAGGTGCCCGGCGACCTGTACGTGCGCAGCAAGGCGACGTTCGACGCCTACTACAAGGCGGACCGCAAGTTCGAGGACGCCCGGCTCGGCGAGTGGCTCACGGTCGGCGACATCGCCTACCGCGACGAGGAGGGCTTCTACTACATCTGCGACCGCCGCACCGACATGATCATCTCGGGCGGGATGAACATCTACCCGGCCGAGATCGAGGCGGTGCTGACCGCGCATCCGGCGATCGCGGACGCGGCCGTGTTCGGGATCCCGTCGCAGGAGTGGGGCGAGTCCGTGCACGCGGCGATCGTGCCGCACCCGGGCGCCGAGGCGTCCGACGCGGACCTGGACGCGTTCTGCCGCGACCACCTCGCCTCGTACAAGGTGCCGCGCGGCTACGACCGGATCGCCGAGGTGCCGCGCAACCCGTCGGGCAAGGCGCTCAAGCGGCGGTTGCGCGACCCGTACTGGGAGTCGCAGGGGACCAGGATCGGCTGACCCGGGGCGGCTTCCCCGGGAGCCGCGTCCGGTGCCAAGCTGACCTGAGCAAGCGTTAGGGAGGGTGCGTGGACTTCGAGCTGCCCGCGGAGCTGACCCGGCTCCTGGCCGACCTCGACGCGTTCATCGAGCGGGAGATCGCGCCGCTGCAGGCGCAGGACGACAACGAGCGCTTCTTCGACCACCGCCGCGAGTACGCGCGGACCGACTTCGAGAACGGCGGCGTGCCGCGCCCGGAGTGGGAGGAGCTGCTCGGCGAGATGTTCCGGCGGGCCGACGCGGCCGGCTGGCTGCGCTACGGCCTGCCCGGGTCGCTCGGCGGCTCGGACGGCACCAACCTGGACATGGCGGTGATCCGCGAGCACCTCGCCCACAAGGGCCTCGGCCTGCACAACGACCTGCAGAACGAGTCGTCGGTCGTGGGGAACTTCCCGTTCGCCCACATGCTGCTGGAATTCGGGACGGACGAGCAGAAGGAGGAGTTCCTGCGGCCGATGCTCGCCCGCGAGAAGCGCATCGGCTTCGGGCTCACCGAGCCCGACCACGGCAGCGACGCGACCTGGATGGAGACCACCGCCGTCCGGGACGGCGGCGACTGGGTGATCAACGGCGCGAAGCGCTTCAACTCCGGCATGCACTCGGCCACCCACGACGTGGTGTTCGCCCGCACGTCCGGGAAGCCGGGCGACGCGCGCGGGATCACCGCGTTCTTCGTCCCGACCGACGCGCCGGGGTTCTCCGTCGACTTCCACTGGTGGACGCTCAACATGCCCACCGACCACGCGGAGGTCACGATCCGGGACGTCCGGGTGCCGGACTCGGCGGTGTTCGGCGCGGAGGGCGAGGGGCTGGCGGTCGCGCAGACCTTCGTGCACGAGAACCGGATCCGGCAGGCCGCGTCCGGGGTCGGCGCGGGCCAGTACTGCATCGACCGCAGCGTCGAGTACGCGCGGGAGCGGGTGACGTTCGGGCAGCCGCTCGCCACCCGGCAGGCGATCCAGTGGCCGCTGGTGGAGCTGCAGACCGAGGCGGAGATGCTGCGCGGGCTCGTCCGCAAGACGGCGTGGGAGCTGGACCGGGTCCCGCACGTGCGGATCAGCGACAAGGTCTCGATGTGCAACTACCGCGCCAACCGGTTCGTGTGCGAGGCGGCCGACCGCGCGATGCAGGTGCACGGCGGCCTCGGCTACACCCGGCACACCCCGTTCGAGCACATCTACCGCCACCACCGCCGCTACCGGATCACCGAGGGCGCCGAGGAGGTCCAGATGCGCAAGGTGGCGGGCTACCTGTTCGGCTTCGCCGGCCCGAACAAGGCCGGCCGCGCCGAGAGGAAGGGCTGAGGCCGATGCCGGACGCGCGCGCCGCCGACCCCGGGCCGCCGGGGATCGACGCCGAGCGGGTGGGGGAGTGGCTGGCGACCCACGTCGGCGGGCTGGCCGCCCCGGTCCGGTTCGCGCTGGTGTCGGGCGGCCGGTCCAACCTCACCTACCGGGTCACCGACGCGGCGGGCGCCGTGTACGCGCTGCGCCGCCCGCCCACCGGCGGCGTGCTGGAGACGGCGCACGACATGGGGCGGGAGTGGCGGTTCATCTCGGCGATGGCCGGGACCGCCGTCCCCGTCGCGCCCCCGCTGGCGTTCTGCGACGACGCCGCCGTCACCGGGGCGCCGTTCTACGTGATGGGGTTCGTGGACGGGACCGTCCTCGCCGACCGCGCCGCCGCCGAGAAGCTGGTGCCCGAGGCGAGGGCGAGCGCGTGCGAGAACCTCGTGGACGTGCTCGCCGCACTGCACGCCCTCGATCCTCACGAGGTCGGGCTCGGCGACATGGTCCGCCGCACCGGCTTCGCCGAGCGGCAACTGCGGCGCTGGCGGCACCAGGCGCACCAGTCCGGCGCCGCCTACCTCCCGCTGCTCGACGAGGTGCACGACATGCTCGCCGCGCGCGTCCCGAAGCAGGGCACCGGCATCGTGCACGGCGACTACCGTCCGGGGAACCTCGCGTTCGGCCCCGACGGGACGGTCCGCGCCGTGTTCGACTGGGAGCTGGCGACGTCCGGCGACGCCCTCGCCGACCTCGGCTACACCGTCTCGACCTGGCAGGAGCCGGACGACCCGCCCGGCGCCGCGCCGCTCGGGCCGACGACCGTGTCCGGGTTCGCGTCCCGCGCCGACCTGGCCGGGCGGTACGCGCGGCTGTCGGGACGCGACCTGTCCGACCTGCCGTACTGGACGGCGTTCGCAAACTGGCGGTCGGCGTGCATCGGCGCCGGGGTGCAGGCCCGCTACCTCGCCGGTCACATGGCCGACGACGGCTACCTCGCGGAGGCCCGCGAGCGCGCGGCCCTCGGCGTCGAACTGGCCGAGAAGGCCCGCGCCGGCCTGCGCGCGGACGAGATCTGACGAGCGGCGACGCTGACGAGTGGAGGCGACGAGATGACAGAGGACTACCGCGCCAGGGTGCGCGCGTGGCTGGCCGCGAACGCCCCCGGCCCGGTCGGCGGCCTGCCGCCCGAAGAGCAGCTGAGCGCGGCCAAGCGGTTCCAGGCGGCGCTGTACGAGGCGGGCTTCGCGGGCATCACCTGGCCGAAGGAGGCCGGCGGGCAGGGCCTCGGCACGGTCGAGCAGCAGATCTTCGCGGAGGAGGCCGCCGAGTACGACCTGCCGACCTACCCGTTCATCGTCAACATGGGCATGTGCGGGCCGACGCTGGTCGACATCGGCACCGCCGAGCAGAAGAGCCGCTACCTGCGCCCGCTGCTGAGCGGCGAGGAGATCTGGTGCCAGCTGTTCTCCGAGCCGGGCGCCGGGTCGGACGTGGCGAGCCTGCAGACCAGGGCCGTCCGCGACGACGGCGGCTGGGTGGTGAACGGGCAGAAGGTCTGGACGACGAACGCGCAGTGGGCCGACTTCGGCGCGCTGCTCGCCCGCACCGACCCCGACGTCCCGAAGCACGCGGGCCTCACCATGTTCATCGTGGACATGCGCGCGCCGGGGGTGACCGTCCGGCCGCTGAAGGACATGTCCGGCAAGGCGCCGTTCAACGAGGTCTACCTCGACGACGTGCGGATCCCCGCGGACGCCGTCATCGGCGAGGTCGGGCAGGGCTGGCGGGCGGCGATCACCATGCTCGGGCACGAGCGGGTGGCGATCGGCGGGTCCCGCCCGTCCCGCAACAGCGCGCTGACGTTCGACGCGGTGCTGGCCCTGGCCCGCCGGCAGGGCGCCACCGACGCCCCGGCGCACCGCGAGCGGCTCGCCGGGCTGTACGCGCACGAGCGCGCGCTTGAGCTGTTCAACGCGCGGCTGCGGCAGGAGGCGCAGGCGGGCCGCCCGCCGGGGGCGCGCGGCTCGGTCGGCAAGCTGGCCGGCGCGCTCCAGCTGCGCCGCGCCATCGAGGTCGCGGGGGAGCTGGCGGGCGCGGGCGCGGTCGCCTGGGAGCCCGGCGACCGGCACGGCGACGACCTCGCGCTGAGCATCAACTCGGCGCCCGCCACCGGCATCGCGGGCGGCACCAACGAGGTGCAGCGGAACATCATCGGCGAGCGCGTCCTCGGCCTGCCGAAGGAGCCGCAGGTGGACCGGGACGTCCCGTTCCGCGAACTCAAGGTCGGCACGCAGCGGACGGAGGACGCCCGATGAGGCTCGTTCTGGACCCCGAGCAGGAGGAGCTGCGGGCCACCGTCCGCAAGGTGCTGGCCGACCGGGCGCCGAGCGCGAAGGTCCGCGAGGCGATGGACTCCCCGGACGGGTTCGACCGGGCGCTCTGGCGCACCCTCGGCGATCTCGGCGTCCTCGGCCTGGTCGTGCCGGAGTCGTTCGGCGGCGCCGGCGCGGGCCACGTGGAGCGCGCCGTCGTCCTGGAGGAGCTCGGCGCCGCCCTGACGCCCGCGCCGTTCCTCGCCTCCGCCGTGCTCGCCACGGACGCGCTGCTCGCCCTCGACGACGTCGGCGCCGGCGGCGACCACCTGCCGCGGCTGGCCGCCGGCGAGCTGATCGGGACCGTCGCCGCCGCCGAGGACGGCGCCTGGGACCTCGCGGGCGGCGCGACCACGGCGGCCGAGCGCGACGGCCGCTGGGAGCTGACCGGCACCAAGACCCCCGTGCTCGCCGGCGACTCCGCCGACCTGCTCCTGGTCTACGCCCGCGCCCCAGGCGGACCCGGCTGGTTCGCGGTGGAGGGCGGCGCGCCCGGGGTCGCCCGCACGACCCTGACCGGGCTCGACCCGACGCGGCGGCTCGCGCGGATCGACTTCGCCGCGGCCCCCGCCCGCAGGCTGGTCAGCGCCGACCCCGGCGCCGCGCTGGAGACCGTCACCGGCCTCGCCGCCGTCGCGCTGGCCGCCGAGCAGGCCGGCGGGATGCGGCGCGCGATGGAGCTGACCGTCGACCACGCCAAGGCGCGGGTGCAGTTCGGCCGTCCGATCGGCTCCTACCAGGCGGTCAAGCACGGCTGCGCCGACATGTACAGCGCGTGGGAGCTCGCCGTGTCCGTCGTGCGGTACGCCGCCTGGACCGCCGACCACGACCTGGCCGAACTGCCCACGGCCGCCGCGCTGGCGCAGACCTACGTCGGGCCCGCCTACTTCCGGACGGCGACGGACATGGTCCAGTTCCACGGAGGCATCGGCTACACCTGGGAGCACGACGCGCACCTGTACTACAAGCGCGCCAAGAGCTCCGAGCTGCTGTTCGGCCCCCCGAGCGCGCACCGCGCCCGCCTCGCCGACCAGCTCCAGATCTAGCGGCCCCCAGATCCAGCGCCCCCAGAACTAGCGGCTTCCAGAACTAGCGGCCCTCCAGGACGGCGCGGGCGGCGTTGTGGCCGGGGATGCCGCTCACGCCCCCGCCGCGCCGCGCGCCCGCGCCGCACAGCAGCAGGCGCGGGTGGGCGGTCTCGACGCCCCACCGCTCCGCCGTGCCCTCCGCGTAGGGCCAGGCGAGGTCGCGGTGGAAGATGTGGCCGCCCGGCAGGCCCGCGTCCCGTTCGAGGTCGACGGGCGTCTTCACCTCCAGGCAGGGCGCGCCGTCCGGCGCGCGGAGCAGGCAGTCCTCGATCGGCTCGGCGAGCACGGAGCCGAACGAGGCGAGCGTCGCGCGCAGCGCCTCGTCCCGCGCCTGCGCGGGATCGGCGCGGAACAGCCGGGCGGGCATGTGCAGGCCGAACAGCGTCAGCGTGTGCGCCCCGGACCGGCGCAGGTCCGCGCCCAGGATCGACGGGTCCGTCAGGGAGTGGCAGTAGACCTCCGCCGGAGGGACGTCCGGGATCGTCCCGGCCGCCGCCTGCGCGTGGGCGGCGGCGAGCCGGTCGCGCCCCTCGTTGATGTGGAAGGTGCCGCCGAACGCCTCCTCGGGGCGGACCGACGGGTCGCGCAGCCGGGGCAGGCGGGCGAGCACCATGTTCACCTTGAGCTGCGACCCTTCGGGCGGATCCTGCGGTGCCTCGCCGAGGAGCCGGGACAGCACCGAGGGAGGCAGCGCGGCGAGGATCCGGCGCCCGGTGACCGCGTGCTCGGCGCCGTCCGCGTCGCGGAAGGCGACCTCTCCGGACGCCGGGTCGATCGCGAGGACCTCCATCCCGGGCCGCAGCTCCGCGCCCGCCGCCCGCGCCGCGCCGGCGAGCGCCTCCGTCACCGCGCCCATGCCGCCGACCGGCACGTTCCAGTCGCCGGTGCCGTTGCCGATCACGTGGTAGAGCAGGCAGCGGTTCGCCAGCAGGGACGGGTCCGCCGGGTCGGCGAAGGTGCCGATCAGCGCGTCGGTCAGTACGATCCCGCGCACCGTGTCGTGGCGGAACAGCGCGTCCACCGACGCGCCGATCGGGCGCTCGAAGAACGTCCGCCACGCCTCGTCGTCGCCGACCGCCGCGCGCAGGGCGGCGCGGTCGGGCAGCGGCTCCAGCAGGGTTGGCGCGACCCGCCGCGCGACGTGCCCGGCCAGGCCGTAGAACCGCCGCCAGGCGGCGAAGTCGCGGCCGTCCCCGGTGACGGACGCGAACGACGCGGCGGTGCGGGCCTCGTCGGCGCCGTCCACCAGCACGCCCGAGTCGCCGGACGGCGTGTAGGAGGCGAACCGGCGCCGCCGCAGCTCGACCGGCAGCCCGAGATCCCGGACGATCTCCGCGGGCAGCAGGCTGACCAGGTACGAGTACCGCGACACCCGCGCGTCCACGCCGGGGAACGGCCGCGCGGACACCGCCAGCCCGCCGAGGTGCGGGAGGCGTTCGAGCACGAGCACGCGCCGGCCCGCGCGCGCGAGGTAGGCGGCGGCGACGAGGCCGTTGTGGCCGCCGCCGGCGACGACGACGTCATAAGCGGGCACCGTGTTTCTAGCGGGCACCGTGTTTCTAGCGGACACCGTGTTCTGGGCGGGCACCGTGGTCATCCCTTCAGAAGAGCGTCGGCGGTTCGGCCGGGACGGGCTCGGGGAGCGGTTCCAGTTCGGGGACGAGGGCGCGCACGTCGTCGTGGAAGCGGCGGGCCAGCGGCAGCGCCTCGGCGTTGTCCGGGGTGTGCACGAACACCGTCGGCGAGCGGCCCTCGCGCAGCCAGCCGGCGACCTTCTCCGCCCACGGCCGCCAGCCCTCGACCGTGCGGGACGTGTCGTCGCGGCCGAGGTAGCGGACCACCGGGCGGTCGGTCAGGGCGGGTGCCCGGCGCGGCACGCGCGGCTTCTTCGTCCACGCGTCCCGTTCGGCGTCGCTGGTCGGCGGGCTCCGGAACAGCACGGTCGTGTCGAACGGCACCCATTCCGCCCCGGACCCGGCGAGGACCCGCATGAGGTCGCGGGCGGCCCGGCCGTCCTCGAAGAAGGCCCGGTGCCGGACCTCGGCGGCGTACCGGTACGCGGGCGGCAGGCCGCGCAGGAACGCCGCCAGCGCGCCGAGGTCGTGCGGGCCGAACGCGCCGGGGAGCTGGATCCAGAGGGCGTGGACGCGGGGGCCGAGCGGCTCGATCGCGGCGAGGAACGCCCGCAGGTCCTCGCCGGGGTCCGCGAGCCGGCGCTCGTGCGTGATCGTCTTCGGCAGCTTGAGCAGGAAGCGGAAGTCCGGCTCGGTCTGCCGCGCCCAGGACTCCACCGTCGCCCGGGTCGGCGTCGCGTAGAACGTCGTGTTGCCCTCCACGGCGTTGCACCACGACGCGTAGGCGCGCAGGCGCTCGGCCGGAGCGAGCGGATGGGGCAGGAACCGGCCCTGCCACGGCGTGTGCGCCCACATCGCGCATCCCACATGAAGCCGCATGGACGCGACGTTAGCGGAGGCGGGGCACGGGCAGAGCCGGCGCCGGGACGAGGTGCCGCCCGACTTCACCGTCCCCTCCTACCTGGGCGGCGTCGGCCGCATCGGCTGACCGCACGGCACCCAGCCGCGAACGCGCGCCGTCCGGACGCCGCGCGTTCGCGGCGGGGTGTCGCGGCGCTTACGTTCCGATAACCCTCGTCCTCCTACCATCCGGCGAGTGGCCTGTAAGGCCGCCGGTGATCCGACCGGGACGAGGAGGTGGGCCGAGTGCTGCCGGATCCGGACGTGACCGTCGTCGTGGTCGCCCGCGGAGGCTCGCGCGGGCTCGACCGCGCCGTCCGCTCGGCGCTGGAGCAGTCGCTGCCGGGCGTCGAGGTCGTGATCGTGGACGAGGCGGGCGGCGCGCCCGGCGCGCGCGCGACGGCCCGGCTCGTCGCGGGGGCCCGGGACCGGGTGCGCGCGTTCGCGCTGCAGGAGCGGTCCGGCGGCGACGGCCGGGCCCGCAACCTCGGCCTGCGCTACGCGCGCGGCAGATACGTGATGTTCCTCGACGCCGGCGACACCCTTGATCCGCACGCCTGCAAGACCATGGTGACCGCCGCGGCGCAGGCGGGCGCCGACCTCGTCGCGGGGCGCTCCGTCCGGGTGTCCCGCGACGGGGAGCGGACGGCGCACCCCCGCCTGTACCGGGAGCGGCGGCTCCATCCGTCGATCGCGGACGCGCCGGAGCTGCTGGACGACGCGACGGCCGCCGACAAGTGCTACCGGCGCGCGTTCCTGGAGCGGGAGGGCCTGCGGTTCGCCGGCGGCCTGCGGCACGCGGACCTGCTGTTCACGGCCGCCGCGTACGCCGCCGCCCGGCCGATCGCGGTAGTGCCCGACCGGGTCCACAACCGGTCCGCCGGCCGGAGCCACGTCGCGGGGACCGATCTCGGCGACTTCGCCGACCGGCTGGAGATCCACCGGCGGACCGGCGCCCTGCTCCGCGCGCGGGGCGCGGAGGCCCTCGCGCGCCGGGTGGAGGCCCGGTTCGCCGGCGAGGTGCTGCCGCGCCTCCTGCGCGAGCTGCGCGGCCGCGAGCCCGGGCACCGGGACGCGTTCGTCGAGCTGGCCCGCGGCTACCTCGCCGAGCTGGACGAGGCGCTCCTCGCCGACGCCGGGCGGATCCCGGCGATCGCCGCGCTCATGGTGCTGGAGGGCGACACCGCCGCCGCGATGGCCGCCGCCGACTACGCGCCGCGCGGCGCCGGACGGCCCGTCCTGGCGATCGAGCCCGTGGAGCGGGACGGCCGGGTCTACTGGCCGGGCGCCCACCTGGGCACCGCGCTCGGCCGCCGCGTCCTCGACATCACCGACCTCGGCATCGCGACCGCCCCGCTGGGCGCGCTGCGGCTCGGCGGCGAGGTCACCCGGATGCGCCGCGCCGGGCGGGCGCTGCGGGTGTCCGGCACGGTCGCCAACCCGCTCGGCCGCCTCGGGCGCGGGACGGACCTGGACGGCGTCCTGGAGATCCGCGACCGGCACCGGGACGGCCGGGCGTTCGCGGTCCCGGCGACCGTCCGGGCCCTCGACGGGGAGATCACCTGGGAGGCGGTGTTCGTCCCGGACGCGGTGATCCGGCCGACCGGCCTCGCCGACCGGACCTGGGGGCTGTGGCTGCGGCTCCGCGCGGGCGCGAGCACCGTCGAGGTCCGGCTGACCTCGGACGGCACCGCGCACCGGGGGCTGGTCCTGCCCGTCCGGCCCCGGCTGACCCGGGCCGCCGGCGACCGGCTGGAGGCCTACGTCGCCGAGACCGGCGAGCTCGCCCTGCGCGTCGCGGCCGCCGGATGGCCCGCGCGGGCGGCGCTGCCCGCGCTGCGCCGGGCCGGCCGCGCGCGGCTGCGCCCCTCGGCCCGCGGCCGCACCGGACCGCCGGGGGATCGGCCCGGGGATCCCGCTTCCGGCCCGCCGGCCCGCCCCGCCGTGCGATGATCATCAGGTGCGACGCGGTCGCGACCCCTGACTACAAGCGTGTAGATTTCGGGGACGCCGGACCGGGCGTGGGCCCGGTCCCTCCTGAACACGGGGGATCCCATGATCGACGCCTTCGGCGCACTGCCCGCGGCGGTGAACCCGCTCGACGCCGGGTCGCTGCTGGCGGCCTTCGGCGCCATCGGCATCGCCGTGGTGATGTTCGCCGAGACCGGGCTGCTGATCGGCTTCTTCCTGCCGGGCGACTCGCTGCTGTTCACCGCCGGCCTGCTGTGCACGGCGAGCTCGCACGGCGACACCCGGCTGTCGCTGCCGGCGGTGCTCGCCGCCGCCGCCTTCGGCGCCCTGGCCGGCGCCCAGACCGGCTTCATCATCGGCCGGCGGGGCGGGCGCGCGCTGCTCGCCCGCAGCCGCAACCGGCACCTGCTGGAAGGGGTGCAGCGGGCCGAGGAGTTCCTCGCCCGGTACGGGCACGGCAAGGCCATCGTGCTGGCCCGGTTCGTCCCGGTCGTCCGGACCGTCCTGAACCCGCTGGCGGGCGCCCTGGACGTGCCGACCAAGGTGTTCACGGTCTGGCAGATCGCCGGCGGGCTGGTGTGGAGCCTCGGCCTGGTGCTGGGCGGCTACCTGCTCGGCTCCTCGATCCCGAACGTGGACCACTACCTGCTCCCGGCCGTGGCGGTGATCGTCGCGGTGTCGCTCATCCCGGTCGCCCTCGAACTGCTCAAGGCGCGCCGCAAGAAGACCGGTGCCCGCGGGCAGGAGCCCGGGCACGCGGACGAGGTGCCGCCGCGCCGCCCGGCGGGCTCGCGCGGCGCGCACCGGCGGGTGAGGTGAGCGCCCCGCGCGCCGCACTGCGCGCCGTACCGAGGTCCGAGGGGCGGTCGGCGGCTCTCCCCAGGAGGCGCCCATGACCGGCGGACGCAGGGCGGCGGGCGCCCTGGAGTCGGAGATCATGAAGGTGCTGCAGCAGGCCGCCGAACCGCTGACCCCGGCCGGCGTGCGGCAGCGCCTCGACGGCGACCTCGCCTACACCACGGTCGTGACGATCCTGACCCGCATGCACGGCAAGGGCCTGCTGGTCCGCGGCAAGTCCGGCCGCGCCTTCCGGTACGCGCCGGTGAGCGACGAGCCCGGGATGGTCGCCCGGCGCATGCACCAGGCCCTGGACGGGCGGCCCGACCGCGCCGCCGTCCTCGCGCGGTTCGTCGAGTCCCTCTCCGACCAGGACGAGCGGCTGGTCCGCACGCTCCTCGGGAGCGGGTGAGCGGCATGGACCTGGACGGCCTGCTGCCCCTGGTGGTGCCCGCCGTGATGGCCCTCGCCGCGCGCCCCCTGTCGAGCCGGCTCCCGCCGCGCACCGCGACCTGGCTGCTCACCGCCACCGCCGTCGTGCTGGCGCTGGCCAGCACCGCGACCCTGGCCGTGCTGGCGCTGGGCGGGGCGCTGCGGCTGCCGGTGATCGCCGCGCTCGGCCACCTGTCCGAGCACGTCCTGCACCGCGACCCGCAGACCAGCCCGATCGCGGCGACGCTGGCGGGCCCGGCGCTGGCCGCGAGCCTGACGGCGGGCGGCTACGCCGCGGTGCGGCGCGTCCGCGCCCTGCTGGCGGGCGCGCGGGCGGCCCGCGACCTGCCCGGCCGCGAGGTCGTCGCGGTCGTCGCGGACGACGCGGCGGACGCGTTCGCGCTCCCCGGCCGCCCCGGCCGCGTCGTCGTCTCCACCGGGATGCTGTCGATCCTGGACGAGGCGGAGCGGCGCGTCCTGCTCGCGCACGAGCACGCCCACCTGTCCGGGCGGCACCACGTCTTCCGCGCGCTGGTCCACGTGGCGGCGGCCGCGAACCCGATGCTGTGGCCGCTGCGCGGCGCCGTGGCCTTCACGACCGAGCGCTGGGCGGACGAGCGGGCCGCGGCCGGGGCCGACCGCGAGCGGGCCGCCCGCGCGATCGGCAAG
>NZ_JBEPCJ010000128.1:0-22939 GCF_040299565.1 Spirillospora sp. NPDC000708 | reverse complement strand
ACCCGGTCACGGGCCGCCGGGGTCGCCGGGTGGTCCTGACGGGGGGATTCCCCCACCGCCGCAAAAGGCGCACGCTAACGTGCGGGCGGCCCGCACGGGCCGCCGGCTCTTTTTCGCCGTTCCGGTTCCTACACGGTCTCCCCGATCCTGGCGTTGACGAATTCCAGGTACTCGCGGGGCGTCTTCAGTTCGGCGGTCTCCTCCTCGGGCAGTTCGACGCCGAGCTTGCGCTCCACCTGCGCGGTGGTCTCCATGACGGCGAGCGAGTCGTAGCCCAATTCGGAGAAGGGCACCTCCAGGAGGTCGTCCGAACCGTCCTGCAGGGCCTCCGCCTCGCCCGCCGCCGCGCGCAGGGCGTCCTTCAGGTCGTCGAGGGTCAGTTCCTTCATTTCCCGCTCCTTTCGTTCTCCGCGTACCGCTTGGCGGCGCGCAGGGTCGCCCTGCTGTTGGCGCCGAGCGTCTCGCGGATCTTCCTGCGCACCGCCGGCAGGTCCATCCCGCCGGCGGCCGGTCCTCCCAGCGCCCCGGGGTCGATGACGACCGTGTGCCGGGACGTGACGCGCACCGCGCCGTCCCCCGCGGGCTCGAACAGCCACTCGCCGTTGTGCGTGCGCATGACGGGAGGCGTCGTGGTCTGCTTGTAGACGATGCGCTCCCCCGGCACGCACACCCGGCCGGACGCGGTGGTGTGCGCGGAGCCGTCCGGCGACCGGGTGTCCATCTCCATGAACTGGAGGCCGGGCTCGTCCTCGGTGAGCGCGACGCGCGCCACGTGCGGGAGCCGCTCGGGCCACCGGTCGCACTCGTTGACGAAGTCGTAGGCCGCCTGCAGCGGGCCGTGGACGAGTTCGCCGTCGCTGAACTCCAGGGTCAGGTCGGCGGCGGCGCCGGTCTCGGCCGCGTGCCTGAGCGCGTCCAGCTCCTTGCCGCTGTTGGCCTCGACCGCGCCGTCGATGAGCGCGAGGGCGTCGGGGTCGTCGTCCACGGCGGAGTAGTCGTGGATCAGGACGACGTGGGAGCCGCCGCCCTCGCCGGGCTCGATCCGCCAGGTCCCGTGCATCGCGGCGACCGGCGCGCTCGGCTCGGCCTGCGCGAACGCGACGGTCCGCGCGCCGGGGTCGAGGGCGCGTTCCGACACCCAGGTGCGGAGCGCGCCGTTGGCGAGCGCCCAGATCCGGATGCGCTCCGCGCGGTCGTCGCCGGAGAGCCGGACGGCGTGCACGGTCGGCGGGAAGTGCACCGGCCAGGACGTCACGTCCGC
Organism: Spirillospora sp. NPDC000708; assembly: GCF_040299565.1. Classification (NCBI taxonomy): domain Bacteria; kingdom Bacillati; phylum Actinomycetota; class Actinomycetes; order Streptosporangiales; family Thermomonosporaceae; genus Spirillospora; species Spirillospora sp. NPDC000708. The sequence continues at coordinate 21,678 of NZ_JBEPCJ010000128.1, read as the reverse complement.
CACGATCCGGTAGACCGCGTCCGGCGGCGCGTCGATCCGGGTGGCGTGCTCGGTGTGCCGGACGGTCGGCGAAGTGCCTTGTCGTACGGTCATGGCGCTCCTCAGAAGTTGCCGAGCCCGCCGCACACGTTGATCGCCTGTGCGGTGACCGCGCCGGTGTCCGGACCGGTCAGGTAGGCGACCATCGCGGCGACCTCGTCGGGCGTCGTGTAGCGGCCGAGCGGGATCTTGGCCTCGAAGCGGGCCAGCACCTCGCCCTCGGTGACGTCCCAGTAGTCGGCGTAGCCGCGCCGGATCGTCTGCGCCATCGGCGTCTCGACGTAGCCGGGGCAGACGGCGTTCACGGTGACGCCGCTCTTGGCCAGCTCCAGGCCGAGCGCCTTGGTGAAGCCGACGACGCCGTGCTTGGACGCCGAGTACGGCGCCCCCAGGACGACGCCCTGCTTCCCGGCCGTGGACGCGATGTTGACGATGCGTCCCCATTCGGCGTCCTTGAGCCCGGACGCCAGGAACTCGCGCGTCACGCGGAAGACGCTCGTCAGGTTCGTGGCGACGACGTCGTCCCACAGCTCGTCGGGGATCTCGGCGGTCTGCCCGCCGCCGCCCCGGCCGACGTTGTTGACCAGGACGTTGATCCGGCCGGCCGCGTTGGCCTCCTCGACCGCGGACCGGATCTGGCCCGCGTCGCGGACGTCGCACGCGGTGCCGTCCACGTCGCCGCCCTCGTCGCGCAGCTCCTTGACGGTCCGGGCGACGGCCTCGGCGTCGCGCGCGCAGATGAACACCCGCGCGCCCTCGCCCGCCAGCCGTCCGGCGACCGCGCGGCCGATGCCGCTGGTCGCCCCGCTCACGAAGGCGTGGCGTTCGCGCTGTCCACTCATCGTCCCTCCTCCTTCTCTTCGGCGTTGCCGTCACCGGGCGGCAGCTCCGCCCGGATGACCCCGGCCAGTTCGGCGGGGGTCGGGTTGTCCATGACCGCGGTGGTCGGCAGCTCGATCCCGAGCTCGCGGTTGACGCGGTTGCGCAGGTCGACGCTGAGCAGGGAGTCGAAGCCGAGTTCCTTGAACGCGTCGTCCGGTCCGACGGCGCCGGGCTCGGGGTACCCGAGGATCTCCCCGGCGGTGTCGCACACGGCCGCGGTCAGGACGCGTTCCAGGTCGTCGCCGGAGACGCCGCGCAGGCGCTCCGCGAGACCGGTGCCGGACGCCTCGTCGGCGGCGGCGGGCTCCGGGGCCTCGCCGACGATGTCGGCGAGCATCGGGACCGTGCCCGGCCGCACGTCGCGGACGTCCAGGTGCATCGGGACCAGTTGCTCGCGGGACGACCGCAGCGCCGCGTCGAACAGGGCCAGCCCGCGTTGGGCGGGCAGCGGCGCGATCCCGGTGCGGCGCAGCCGGTCGACCTGCTCGCCGGACAGGTGCCCGGTCATGCCGCCCTCCTCGTCCCAGAGGCCCCAGGAGAGCGAGACGGCGGGCAGGCCGCCGGCGCGGCGGTGGCGGGCGAGGGCGTCCAGCCAGGTGTTGGCGGCGGCGTAGTTGGACTGCCCGGGCGCGCCGAGCACGCCGACCGCCGAGGAGAACATGACGAACGCCGTCAGATCGGTGTCCCGGGTCAGCTCGTGCAGGTGCCAGGCGGCGTCCACCTTGGGGCGCAGGACGGCGTCCACGCGGTCGCCGGTGAGCGTCGCGGCGAGCCCGTCGTCCAGGACCCCGGCGGCGTGCACCACCGCGGTCGGCGGATGCTCGGCCAGCAGGCGGGCCAGGGCGTCGCGGTCGGCCGTGTCGCAGGCGGGGAAGGCGACCTCGGCGCCGAGGCCGGTCAGCTCCGCCTCCAGGTCCGCGACGCCCTCGGCGGCGCGTCCCCTCCGGCCTGCCAGGACGAGCCTGCGGACGCCGTGTTCGCGGACGAGATGCCGCGCCAGCAGGGCGCCCAGCTTCCCCGTGCCGCCGGTGATGAGCACCGTTCCGGCGGGGTCGAACGCCGCAGGCGGCGGGACGGTGAGGACGAGCTTGCCGATGTGCTCGGCCCGCCGCAGGGTGCGCAGCGCCTCGGGCGCCCGCCGCACGTCGTGGGTCTGGATCGGGAGGGGCTGCAAGGCGCCGTCCTCGTGCAGGTCGAGCACGGTCCGCAGGACCTCGCCGACCTGTCCGGGCTCGACGCTGAGCAGGTCGTAGGCGGCGTAGCGGACGCGGGGATGCTCGGCCGCCACGGCCTCGGGGTCGCGGATGTCGGTCTTGCCGATCTCCACGAAGCGGCCGCCGGGGCGCAGCACCCGCAGCGAGGCGTCCACGGTCTCGCGGGCCAGCGAGTTGAGGACGACGTCGATCCGCCCCCGGAACCGCTCCTCGAACTCCAGGTCGCGGGACGAGGCGATGTGGTCGGCGTCGAGGCCGAGGTCGCGCAGCACGTGCTGCTTGGGCGGGCTCGCGGTGGCGTAGACCTCGGCGCCCAGGTGCCGGGCGAGCTGGACGGCGGCCAGCCCCACGCCGCCGGTGGCCGCGTGGATCAGCACGCTCTCCCCGCGCCCCAGCTCCGCGATCTCGGCCAGGCACTGGTAGGCGGTGGCGAAGACGATCGGCACCGACGCGGCGCGGGCGAACGTCCAGCCCGGCGGCATCGGAACGACCTTCCGGACGTCGGCGACCGCGACGGGCCCGTGCGAGCGCTCGAACACGCCCACGACCCGGTCTCCGCGGCGCAGCGTCGTGACGCCGGGTCCGGTCTCGGTGACGATCCCGGCTCCTTCGCTGCCCATGGTCCGTTCGGTGGGGACCAGCCGCAGCGCTACGGCGACGTCCCGGAAGTTCAGCCCGGACGCCCGGACGGCGATGCGGACCTCGCCCTCCCCGAGCGGCCGCGCGGCCTCGGGCGCGGGGAGGAGCGCCAGGTCGTCCAGCGAGCCGCGGCGGGTGACGTCCAGCCGCCAGGCGCTCCCGTCCGGGACGTCCGGCGGGGTGAGTTCGTCGTCGTCGGCCGGGGCCAGCCGGGGCGCGTACAGGCGGCCCCGCCTGACGGCCAGTTCGGATTCCCCGGTCGCGAGCGCCCTGGGCAGCGCCTCCTCGGAGCGCGGGTCGCCGTCGCCGTCGATCAGGACGAGGCGTCCCGGCCGTTCGGCGCGGGCCGAGCGCACGAGCCCGGTCACCGTCGCCTGCGCCAGCCCGGCCACCTCGTCGCGCGGCAGGACGCGTTGCGCGTTCCTGGTGGCGACGGCCACCGCGTCGGAGTCGGGGATGTCCTGGAGGCGCTCCAGGACGGCCCGTGCCGCGCGGTGGGCGTCGTCCGGCAGGAGGCCGTCGAGGTCGGGAACGGGCACGACGTGCACCTCGGGCGCTTCGGGCGCGTCGCCGTCCGGTCCGTCCGGCAGCTCGCCCCATCGGGTCTCGTAGAGGCCGCCGGGCGCGTCTCCGGCGAGCGGCCGCAGGTCGAGCGACTCCACGGCGGCGACCGCGCGCCCGTCGGCGTCGGCGGCGTCCAGCCGGGCCGTCCCGTCGCCGTCGCGGGTCAGCCGCACGCGGAGCGACGAGCCGCCGGCGGGCCGGCAGGTGACGCCCTTCCAGACGAACGGGACCTCCGGCGGTCCTTCGCCGGGCAGGAGCAGCGGGTGCAGGGCCGCGTCCAGCAGCGCGGGGTGGACGCGGTGCCCGCCCCGGTCCTGGTCGGAGCCGACCTCGGCGTAGAGGTCGTCGCCGTCCCGCCACGCGCGCCGCAGGCCGCGGAAGGCCGGACCGTAGCCGTAGCCGCGTGCGGCGAGCCGGTCGTAGGCGCCGTGCAGCGGCAGCGGGTCCGCGCCGGGCGGCGGCCAGTGCTCGGCGTGACGCATCGGCTCGCGCTCCGCGCCGTCGTCCAGGGGTCCCGCGTCGCCGTCCAGGGTCCCGGTCGCGTTCCGCGTCCAGTCGCCGGCGCCGCTCGGCCGGGACTCGATGACGACCGACCGGTCCGCCCCCGCCAGGAGGCGGACCTCGACCTCGCCCGAGGCGGGGACGCCGAGCGGGCGCTCCAGCACCAGCTCGCGCAGGCGCGCGTGGCCGATCCGGGCGCCCGCCGAGCAGGCCATCTCGACCTGGGCGGTGCCGGGCACCAGGATCTCCCCCGCCACCTCGTGGTCGGCGAGCCACGGGTGCCGGGCGACGGACAGCCTCCCGGTGCGCAGGAGGCCGCCGCCGGGCAGTTCCACCTCGGTGTCCAGCAGCGGATGCCCCGCCTTCGCCGCGCCCGCGACGCCCGCCGCGCCCGCCGCACCGGCCCCGGCGGGCCGCCAGTAGCGCTGGGGCTCGAACGGATAGGTCGGCATCGGGACGATCCGGCCCTCGGGGACGAACACGTCCCAGTCCACGCGCACGCCGTCCGCGTAGGCCGCGGCGGCGGCGGTGAGGAACTGCGCGAGCCCTCCGGCGTCCCGCCGCAGCGTGCCGAGGACGGTCACGTCGCGCTCCCCCGCCGCCTCGGCGATCGCGCGGGCCAGCACGGGATGCGGGCCGACCTCGACGAACCGCGTGTGCCCGGCGTCGATCAGCGCGCGCACGGCGTCGTGGAACCGCACGGTGCCGCGGATGTTGTCGAACCAGTAGCGCTCGTCCATCGCCCGGTCGAGCGGCCCGCCGGTCAGCGTGGACCACAGCGGAACGGACGGCTCGGCCGGGTCGAGCCCGGCGAGGTCGGCGAGGAGCGGGTCGCGCATGGGCTCCATGGCCTCGGTGTGCGAGGCGTAGTCCACATCGACGAGCCGGGCGTCGACGCCCGCGTCCTGCAGCCGGGCGACGAAGGCGTCGAGGGCGTCGGCGTCCCCGGCGACGACGGTGGAGGACGGCCCGTTCACCGCGGCCGTCCACACCCGATCGGGAAGTTCGATCTCGTTCGGGGGAAGCGGCACCGACGCCATGCCGCCGCTGCCCGCGACCTTCCGCAGCGCCTGGCTGCGCAGGCAGACGACCTTGGCTGCGTCGTCCAGCGACAGGGCGCCGGACACGCAGGCGGCCGCGATCTCGCCCTGCGAGTGGCCGACCACCGCCGCCGGGCGGACGCCGGCCGACTCCCACAGCCGGGCCAGCGACACCATGACGGCGAACAGCGCCGGCTGGACGACGTCCACCCGGTCCAACGGATCGTTCTCCAGCACGTCGCGCAGCGACCAGTCGCAGTGGGCCGACAGCGCCCGCTCGCACTCGGCCATCCGGTCGCGGAACACCGGGGACTCGCGCAGCAGGTCGAGGGCCATGCCTCGCCACTGCGCCCCCTGCCCGGGGAACACGAACACCGGATCGGACGCCTCGCGCGCCTCCGCCCGCACGACGGCGGGCGACCGGTAGCCGCGCACGGCCGCCGGCACCCGGCCCTCGCCCGCCAGGGTCTCCAGGCCGTCCATGAGGTCGTCGCGGGTGTCGCCGACGACGGCGGCGCGCCATCGCATCGGCGTCCGGGCCGCGAGCGTCCGGGCGATGTCGGCGGGCCGCTCCTCCGGGTGCGCGGCCATGAACGCGCGGACCCGCTCGGCGTGGGCGCGCAGCGCGGTGCCGGTGCGGGCCGACAGCGGCAGCGGGACGGGGCCGGGACGATCCGGTTCCCCGGCGGGCGGTGCCGCGGCCTCCTCGACGATGACGTGCGCGTTGGTGCCGCTGATCCCGAACGAGGAGACGGCCGCCCGGCGCGGGCGGTCCCCTCGCGGCCAGGGCGCCGGTTCGGTCAGCAGGGCGAGGCCGCTCTCGTCCCAGTCGACGTGCGGGGACGGCGCGCCCACGTGCAGCGTGCGGGGCAGCCGCCCGGCGCGCAGCGCCTCCACCATCTTGATCAGCCCGCCGATGCCGGCCGCCGCCTGCGCGTGCCCGATGTTGGACTTCAGCGAGCCCAGCCGGACCGGGTCGCCCCCGGCGCGGGCGGCGCCGTAGGTGCGGGCCAGCGCGCCCGCCTCGATCGGGTCGCCCAGCGCGGTGCCGGTGCCGTGCGCCTCGATCGCGTCCACGCCCTCCGGGCCGATCCCGGCGCGGTCGAGCGCGTCCCGGATGACCTGCTCCTGAGCGGTGCCGTTCGGCGCGGTGAGCCCGTTGCTGGCCCCGTCCTGATTCACGGCGCTGCCGCGCAGGACGGCCAGGACGGGGCGTCCCGCCCGCCGGGCGTCGCCCAGCCGCTGCAGGACGGCCAGCCCGGCGCCCTCGGCCCAGGCCGTGCCGTCGGCGTCGGCGGAGAACGCCTTGCAGCGGCCGTCGGAGGCGAGGCCCTGCTGGCGGCCGAAGTCCAGGAACATGCCGGGGGTCGCGAGCACGGTGACGCCGCCCGCGAGCGCGGTGTCGCACTCGCCCTGCCTGATCGCCTGCGCCGCCATGTGCACGCTGACCAGGGACGCCGAGCACGCGGTGTCCACGGTGACGGCCGGGCCGCGCAGCCCGAGGACGTAGGCGATGCGCCCGGACGCGACGCTGGGCGCGGTGCCGGTGAGCCGGTGGCCGCGCGTGCCGTCGTCGGGTTCGGCGAGGCGCGGGCCGTAGTCCTGGGCGGTGGCGCCGACGAAGACGCCGGTGCGGCTGCCGCGCAGCGCGCCGCGGTCGAGCCCGGCCCGTTCGAACGCCTCCCACGCGGTCTCCAGCAGCAGCCGCTGCTGCGGATCGATCCCCGCGGCCTCGCGCGGCGAGATCCCGAAGAACGCCGCGTCGAACTCGGCGGCGCCGTCGAGGAACCCGCCCGCGGCCGGCCCCTCCGGCAGCTCGTCGAGGTCCCAGCCGCGGTCGTCCGGGAACGGCCCGATCGCGTCGGTTCCGGCGTCCACCAGCCGCCACAGGTCCTCCGGCGAGCGCACACCGCCCGGATAGCGGCAGCTCATCGCGACGATCGCGATGTCGTCCTCGTTCTCGCCGGGCTCGGTGGGCGGGCCGTCGGCCGTCCGGGTGCCGGGGGCGGGGTGCGCAGTCTCGGCGTCGGGACGCAGGGCGCCGGCGAGCTCGGCGGCGGTGGGGTGGTCGAACAGCAGCGAGCCGGGCAGGTCCCGGCCGAGGGCGGCCGACAGCCTGTCGCGGATCACCACGGCCATCCGCGAGTCCACCCCGAGCTCCCGGAACGGCACGTCCGGGTCGGTCGCCGCGCCGGCTCCGAGCGCCTGTTCCAGGGTCTCGGTCACCAGCCGCCGCGTGTCGGTCTCCGGCGCGGCGGGACCCGGCGGGTCCGCGACGGTGTCGAGCCAGTGCCGCTCGCGCTGGAACGCGTACGTCGGCAGATCGACGAGGCGGGCGTCCGGACCGAAGAAGGCGTCCCAGTCCACCCGGCCTCCGGAGAGGTGGATCCCGGCCAGGGCCGTCACCGCGCCGGACACCTCGTCCTGCTCGCGCGGCATGCAGGGCAGGGCGGTCACGGCCGGATCGGACACGTTCGCCGGGATCAGGTCGGTGAGCGCGGTGCCGGGCCCGGCCTCGACGAAACGCCGCGCGCCCAGCGCGTGCAGCGACCGCAGGGCCTCGCCGAACCGGACGGTCCGGCGCGCGTTGCCCGCCCAGTGCGCGGGGTCCGCGAGCCGCGCGGCGTCCACCTCCGCGCCCGTCACCGACGAGACGAGGGACGGGCCGCCGTCGGGCCGCCGCCAGTCCAGCCCGGCGGCGACGGCGCGCAGGTCGTCCAGGAGCGGCTCGACGAGCGGGGAATGGACGGCGCGGCCGATCCGCAGCCTCTTGGTGCGCCGCCCCGAGTCCGCGAAGCGCTCGGCGACCTCGGCCACGGCCTCCTCGTCCCCCGCGATCACCACCGACCGGGGGCCGTTGGCGGCGGCGACGTCGGCGCGGTCGAGCCGGTCCGCGAGCGCGGCGCGGGCCTCCTCCTCGCCCGCCTCCACCGCGACCGCGACGCCGGACGCCAGCCCCTCGAACAGCCGCCCGCGCGCCGCGACGAACTCCGCCGCGTCCGCCAGCGGGAGCACCCCGGCGACGTGCGCGGCGGTGATCTCGCCGAGGGAGTGGCCCGCGACCAGGTCAGGGCGGACGCCCCACGACTCCAGCAGCCGGAAGAGCGCGACCTCGACGGCGAACACGGCGGGCTGCACCAGCTCCTGGCGGTCCAGACCGCCGTTCCACATCGCCTCGGTGATCGGCGTGCCGATCGCCGGTTCCAGCGCGGCGCCGGCCTCGTCGAGGGCCCGCGCGAACGCCGGGTATGTCTCGTAGAGGCGGCGTCCCATGCCCGCGCGCTGCACGCCCTGCCCCGGGAAGAGCAGGGCGGTGCGGCCGTCGCGCCTCCGGACCCGGACGACTCCGGGCGCGTCGCGGCCCTCCGCGAGATCGCGCAGCCCCGCCGGGTGGTCGCCGGTCACGACGGCGCCGTGCTCGAACGCCGTTCTCGACACCGCGAGCGAGCGGCCGACGTCCCGCGCGTCCGGCCGTGTCGCGGCCAGCTCGGCGAGGCGTCCGGCCTGGGCGCGCAGCGCCCGCTCCGATCGTCCGCTCACCACCCACGGGACGGGTCCGGGCGCGGCCTCGGGCTCGGGCTCGGCCTCGGGAGCCTCTCCGGCGTCGGCGCGGGGCGCCCCGGCGAGGACGAGATGGCAGTTGGAACCGCCGAGCCCGAACGCCGAGACGCCCGCGACCCGCTCCCCCTCCGGCCAGTCGCCGGGACGGTCGTGGACCCGCAGGTTCAGGCCCGCGAGGTCGATGTCGGGGTTCGGGTCGGCGAAGTTCGCCGTCGCGGGGAGCCGCCCGCGCGACATCCCCGTCGCCGTCTTGATGAGCCCGGCGATCCCGGCCGCGCCCTCCAGGTGGCCGATGTTCGCCTTCACCGAGCCCACCAGCAGCGGCTCGCCCGGCGGACGGGCCGCGCCGAGCACGCCGCCCAGCGCGGCGGCCTCTACCGGGTCGCCGCGCCGCGTCCCGGTGCCGTGCAGCTCCACGTACTGGACCGCGCCCGGATCGACACCGGACCGCTCGTACGCGAGCCGCAGCACCTCTTCCTGCGCGTCGCGGCTCGGCGCGGTCAGCCCGGGCGTGGCGCCGTCGTTGTTGACCGCGCCGCCGAGGATCACGCAGTGCACGCGGTCGCCGTCCCGCAGCGCCGCGTCGAGCGGCTTGAGCACCACCGCGCCCCCGCCCTCGCCGCGGACGAAGCCGTTGGCGGCCGCGTCGAGGGGACGGCACCGCCCGTCCGGTGACAGCGCGCCCAGTTCCCGCAGCGCGTCGTCGCTCTCCTCCGCCAGGTTCACCTGTACGCCGCCCGCGACGGCGAGCCCGCAGTCGCCGTCCCGCAGGCTCTGCACGGCCTGGTACACCGCCACCAGGGAGGACGACTGGGCAGTGTCGACGGTGACGCTGGGGCCGCGCAGTCCGAACACGTGCGAGACCCGCCCGGAGATGAAGCCGCGGCGCGTCCCGGTCAGCGTGAACGGCGAGGTCTCGGCGCCCGCGTGGCGGGCCTGGAGGAGCCCGTAGTCCTCGGCCATCGCGCCGACGAACACGCCCGTACGGCTCTCGTGCAGGGAGGCGGGCAGGACGCGGGCGTCCTCCAGCGCCTCCCAGGTGAGTTCGAGCATCAGGCGCTGCTGCGGGTCGAGCTCGGCGGCCTCGCGCGGCGGGACGCCGAAGAAGTCCGCGTCGAAGCCGTCGACGCGGTCGAGGAAGCCGCCGCGCCCGCGCGCGCCCTCGCGGTCGCCGGGCGCCGGGCGGATGGCCTCGTCGCCGCGCATCAGCAGCGACCAGAACTCCTCCAGGCCCGGTCCTCCGGGGACGCGGGCGGACATGCCGATGACGGCGATGGGGATGCTCATTGCGGTTCCAGCTCCTCCGTCGTCTGGCGGGGTCTCGGGCCCGTCGGCGGGCCCCGGGGGGTCAGCGGCGCGTCAGCACCCGTTCGGCCGCCGACCGCACGGCGTCGCGCTCGGCGTCGTCGCCGAGCCGCCGGTCGGGCGACATCCCGATCACCTGGCTGCGTCCGGCCGCGACGCGGGGATGGCGGCGGGCGAGCATCGTGAGGCTCTGCCCCGGCCCGGTCTCCACCAGCAGGTGGTCGCCGTCGTCCAGGAGCCGGTCGAGCGCCCCCGCGAAGTGGACGGTCCGGGCAGGCTGCCCGATCCAGAAGGACGGGTCGCACGCCCGCTCGGCGGTGAGCGGCGCCGCGTCGTAGGCCGAGTACAGCCGCACGGCGGGCGGCCGCAGCTCGACGCCGGTCCAGCGGTCGCCGGCCTCGGCCGACGCCGCCGCCACCAGCGGGCTGTGGAACGCCTGCCGAGCGGGGACCCGCCGGACCGTGACGCCGGAGTCCTTCAGCCGGGACATGGCGCGCAGCAGCGGCTCCTCCGCCGCGGCGAGCAGCAGCTGCCGGGGCGCGTTGACGGCCGCGAGGTGGACGTCGTCGCCGAGCAGGGGCTCCACGTCCCGCACCGAGGCGGCGACCGCGAGCATCCCGCCCGGTTCCGTCGCGGCGAGCGCCGGCAGCCGCTCCATCATCAGCCGCATGCCGTCGGCGAAGTCGAAGACCCCGGCGAGCGCGCCGGCCACCATCTCGCCGGCCGAGTGCCCGAGCAGCGCGTCCGGGCTCCCGCACCGGTCCACCAGGGTCCGCCCGAGCGCGTACCCGACCGCGTACAAAAGCGGCTGCGCCACCGTGACGTCGTCGAACTCCGGCGACGGCCGCTCGGCGAGCCACTGCCCGCGCACGTGCGGGCCGCGCGGGCCCATGAGCGCGAACGCCTCGTCCATGGTGCGGGTGAAGGTCTCGACGGTGCCGTACAGGGACGCGGCCATCCGCGGATGCTGCGCTCCCTGGCCGGGGATCAGCAGGGCGATCGGCAGCGGGCGTCCCCCGCCTGCTCGGTGGTCGTCGGTCATGCCCCCTTGTCTAAGGCGGCCGCGTCGAGATCCGGCCTAGGGTCATTCGCGTCCGGCGCCGCCGGGCGGGCCGGGACGACCTGTCCTCGACAGCGCCCTGACGCCCGGCTGCGACGCTCGCGGCATGAGGTACGAGGACATCCACGTGGCGGGGATCGGCCGCCACCTGCCCGACCCGATCGAGACGGCGGACGCGGAGAGACGGGGGCTGTGCGCCCGCAAGGACGTCTGGCGCACCGGCATCGAGGCCGTGTGCGTCTCCGAGGAGGCCCCGCCGGTGATGGCGGCGGACGCCGCGCGGCGGGCCATGGCGGACGCCGGCGCGGACCCGTCCGACATCGAGCTGATCCTGCACGCCAGCGTCCACTACCAGGGCCACGACCTGTGGGCCGCCGCCTCCTACGTGCAGCGCGAGGCGGTCGGCAACGCCTGCCCCGCCGTCGAGGTGGGGCAGCAGTCCAACGGCGGCATGGCCGCGATCGAGCTGGCCGCCTCGTTCCTGGCGGCCCGGCCCGCGGGCGCCAAGGCGCTGGTGTCGACCGGCGACCGGTTCGCCCTGCCGGGCTTCGACCGCTGGCGGACGGACCCGGGCACGATCTGCGGCGACGGCGGCACCGCGATGGTCCTGGCGCGCGGCGCGGGGACCCCGGAGGACGGGCGGGACGCCGTCCTGCTGCGCAGCGCGGTCTCCGTCTCGGACCCGGGCCTGGAGAAGCTCGGGCGGGGCGCGCGGCCGTTCGCGGACGCCCCGCTGGAGGCGGCCCGCCCGATCGACGCCGAGACGCCGCGCGAGGAGGCGGTCTCCGAACTCGGCTTCACCGAGGTCCTGCGGCGGCTGCGGGACGGGCAGGTGCGCGCCGTCGAGGGCGCGCTGTCCGAGGCGGGCGTCGAGCGCGGCGACATCGCCTGGTTCGTCCTGCCGCACCTGGGCCTGCCGAAGATGAACGTGCAGTTCTTCGAGCCGCTCGGCGTCGACCGGGAGCGGACGACGTGGGACTGGGGCAGCCGGATCGGCCACCTCGGCGCCGGGGACCAGATCGCCGGGCTCGGCGAGCTGGTCGCCTCCGGCCGCCTCGCGCCCGGTGAGCGCTGCCTGCTCGCGGGCGTCGGCGCGGGCTTCACCTGGTCCGCGGCAGTGGTGGAGCGGACGCGGGCCGGGGCGGGCTGAGCCCCTCGGGGTCCCAGCGCGGTCCGGGCCGCCGCTCCGCGCCTCGCGGGGCGGCGGCCTCGTCCGCGCGGGCGCCGCGGTCCCGCCCGCCGCGCACGAGCACGGCGACGAGCGCCGCCAGCTCCCGCTCGTCCAGACGGCCCTTCACGATCTCGAAGTCGGCGCTCATCGCGGCCCTCTCCCCTGCCGGCCCGCGTTTCAGCGCGGGCCGGCGGTCACTGCGGCTGGTTCCCGTGCTTGCGGTTCGGCCGGGGCACGTACTTGGCGGCCAGCATGTCGAGCGCGTCGACGATCCGGACGCGCGTCTCCGCCGGGTCGATCACCTCGTCCACCAGGCCGCGCTCGGCCGCGTGGAACGGGTCCATCAGCTCGCGCCGGTAGTCCTCGACGCGGGCCCGGCGCTCGGCCTCCGGGTCGTCGGCGGCGGCGATCTCCCGCCGGTACACGACGTTCACCGCGGCCTCGGCGCCCATCACGGCGATCTCGTTCGTCGGCCAGGCGAGGGACACGTCCGCGCCGATCGACCGCGAGTCCATCACGATGTACGCGCCGCCGTACGCCTTGCGCAGGACGAGCTGCACGCGCGGCACGGTGGCGTCGCAGTACGCGTAGAGCAGCTTGGCGCCGTGCCGGATGATCCCGCCGTGCTCCTGGTCCACCCCGGGCAGGAAGCCCGGCACGTCCACCAGCGTCACGATCGGGATGTTGAACGCGTCGCAGAACTGGACGAACCGGGACGCCTTCTCCGCGGCGGTGATGTCCAGGACCCCGGCCGTCTCCGCGGGCTGGTTGGCCACCAGCCCGGTGACCCGGCCCGCGAACCGGACGAACGCGCACACCACCGTGGTGCCCCACATCTCGTGGATCTCGAACATCTCGCCGTCGTCGACGATCTCCTCCACGACGGCGCGCACGTCGTAGGCGGCCTTGGCGTCGACCGGCACCATGTCGCGCAGCGCCGGGCAGGACCGGTCCGGCGGGTCGGCGGTGGGCCGCTCGGGCGCGAACCGGGTGTTGTCGGACGGCAGCAGCGACAGCAGGTACCGCACGTCCGCGAGGCACTCCTCCTCGCCGTCGTAGATCGCCTCGGCCACCCCGGTCCGGGCCGCGTGCACCTCGGCGCCGCCCAGCTCCTCGTGGGTGATCGTCTCGCCGGTGACCGCGCCCACCACGTCCGGGCCGGTGATGAACATCTGCGCGGTGTCGCGCACCATGAAGACGAAGTCGGTGAGCGACGGCGAGTACGCCGCGCCGCCCGCGCACGGGCCGAGCATCACGCTGATCTGCGGGATCACCCCGGAGTTGCGGACGTTGCGCTGGAAGATGCCGCCGTATCCGGCGAGCGCGGTGACGCCCTCCTGGATGCGCGCGCCCGCCCCGTCGCAGAGCCCGACCAGCGGCGCTCCCGCCTTCGCCGCCAGGTCCATGATCTTGTGGATCTTGGCGGCGTGCGCCTCGCCGAGGCTGCCGCCGAAGACCCGGAAGTCGTGCGCGTAGGCGAACACCCGCCGGCCCTCGACCAGGCCCCAGCCGACCACGACGCCGTCCGTCGGCGGGCGGCGGCGCTCCATGCCGAAGCCCTGCGCCCGGTGCCGCCGGAACGTCTCGATCTCGGTGAAGCTGTCCTTGTCGAACAGCAGGTCGAGCCGTTCCCGGACGGTCAGCTTCCCCTTGGACCTCTGGGCCTTCATGCCCCGGTCGCCGCCTGCCTCGGCGGCGGCGCGGCGCTCGGCCTCCAGCCGGGCCACGCGGGCCCTCATCTCAGACACTCCCGTACCCTCCGTCGGCGAAGACCAGCGGTTTGGCGTCGCGGAGCCGGCCCGCCGCCACCACCAGGCCGACCACCACGTGGTGGTCGCCGAGCCCGATGGCGTCCACGAGCCGGCAGTCGACGAACCCGGCGGCCTCGGCGAGCACCGGCGAGCCCGTCGCCGCGGTGACGACCTCCTGCCCGGCGAACCGGTCCACCCCGGGCGCCGCGAAACGGCGCGCCAGAGGCTCCTGGTCGGCGCACAGGAAGCTCACCGCGAAGCAGCCCGCCCGCTCCACCACCGGCCACGTCCGCGACCCGGACCCGATGCAGAACAGGACGAGCGGCGGTTCCAGCGACACGGAGGTGAACGAGTTCATCGTCGTCCCGGCCGGTCCGCTCCCGGCGTCCGCGGCCGCCACCGTCACTCCGGTGGCGAAGCCGCGCATCACCGAGCGGAACCTGCCGGCCTGCACGGGTCGGATCTGGCGGAGCACGGCGGTCCTTCCGCTGGGCGAACGATCGCCGACAACGTAGGACGCCCGCGTCGAGCCCGGTTCGCGTCCCGTCAGAGCCGGGTGCCCCCGGCTCCCGGGCCGTCCGGGGGCGAAGGCCGTCCGGGGTGAAAGGCCGTCCGGGCCTCTAGTGCTCGTTCCGCGGCGGTTCGATGAGGCCCGCGTGGGCAGCGCGGTTGACGGCGTCGAGCCGCGACCCCGCGCCGAGCTTGGCGAAGATGTTGCGCAGGTGGCGCTTGACCGTGGCCTCGGTGAGCGAGAGCCGGTTCGCGATCTGCCGGTTGGTGAGCGCCCGCGCGGTGAGGTCCAGCACCTGCCGCTCCCGCTCGGTGAGCTGGACGTGCTGCGCCCCGTCGTCCTCGGGCAGGCTGCGCCGCGAGACGCTCAGCACGATGCGCTCGGGGTCCTCCACCGCCTGGATCGCCGCGACCAGCTCGTGCCGCGTCACCGTCTTCAGCAGGTAGCCGCGGATGCCCGCCTCCAGCAGCGCGCGCAGCAGCTCGGGCCCCTCCTGCATGCTGAGGATGATGACCTTGGTGCCGGGCGACTGCCGCCGGATGCGCCGCACCGTGGTGACGGCGTCCGGGCCGGGCCCGCCGACCTCGAGCAGGACGACGTCGGGACGCTGGTCGGTGACCATCGCGACGGCCTCGTCGCCGTCGCCGGCCTCCCCCACCACCTTCAGCCCGGCGTCCTCTTCGAGGATCTCGCGCACCCCCTGCCGGACGAGGGTGTGGCTGTCGACGATCAGGACGGTCCGCGGCGTCAAGACCGCCCCCGCGCGCCGGCGCCCGTGCGTTCCGGCCGGGGACGGCCCTTCACGGGGAATCCGGCGGCAGGCTCACTCGGACATTCGCTCATGAAGGCTCCGATCGGCGCGGTCTGGTTGCCGTTGGAGTCCGGACGGCGCCCACATCGCCACCCATCCCGCCGTATTGCGTTTTTGAAAGATCAACCGATTTCGTAAACACACCCCGTGACCCGTGGCGAGCCAACGGTAACATGCACCGATGTGCCCCGCCACCCGCCCCATCGCCATGACAAATCGCAACTACATACCTGTCAACGCGCCCGGTAACACGACCTTCCCGAACGACCGACTTCACTCCGGGCGCCGCCTTGTTCAGCACCCAGAACCGCATGTGGAGGCCCGGAGGCGGGGAACCGGCGCCTGCCCGCTCCGGCCCTTCGGAAGCCGTCGCCGCCCGCGATCCGCAAGGCGCTCCGGCGCGACGACCGGCACCGTCACGGCCCGCCGGCGGCCTCCCGGCCCCGGCCAATTCCGGCCGCCGGCCAAATCATGGGCCGGGAATCCGGCCGCGCGGTGACGGGATGATTCCGGCGGTGCGCACCGAGTCACCTGCCGCAGAATACGGCCGTCAACCGTCCCTCGGAGTTCCTTGCTCGCACTTCCCGATTGTCACCCCTTACGAAGCGGGAACACGCAAATCATGACCGCCCCCCGCATCGCCGGGCCCTTAGAGCGCCGAGGGGGCGGCGCGGCGAGCCCAAGGGACGCGGGGGGCGGTCTTGTCAGATCACCGGGAAAGAACGTCCTGCGTGAGGTAGAGCGGCATCGGTCGCCGACGAACGAAATACTTCGGGCGCGGCGGCCCGTGCGCCGGTCAGAGGATCTGCGGCTCCAGGCCGCCGAGGGTCAGCACCCGCCGCACGACGGGGCGCGGGTTGCGGATCCGCAGGGCGCCGCCCTCGCGGTGCAGCCGGTTGCGGGCCCGGATCAGGATCGACAGGCCGGTGCAGTCGAGGAACTCCAGCCCGGACATCTCCACCACGAGCGTGCGGGGCCGGTCGGCCAGGGCGGCGCGGACGGCGTCGCCGAACCGGTCCTCGGCGGCCATGTCGAGCTCGCCGGACAGCAGCATCACGACGGTGTCGCCGCGGTGGCTCGTGGTGACGCCCAGCGGGTGCGGCGCTCCCGGGGTCATGGCGTCGTCGTCCCCGGGCGCCGTCAGCGGCTGCGTCATGGTGTCACCCACCTCCTGAGCGGGGGCCGGGCCGGCGAGGCGGCCGGTCGGCGGGGTCCTGGCCGGCGGGGTCCTGGCCGAGAGCGGTCAACCGTGCGGCCAGCTCGTCGCGTTCGCGGGTGAGCTCGTCGAGTTCGTGCTGGAGCTCGAAGATCCGCCGGATGGCGGGCAGCGTCATGCCCTCGTCCATCATGGTGACGACCTGCTGGATCCGGCCGATCTCCCAGCGGCTGTAGCGGCGCTGCCCGCCGGCCGAGCGCCGCGGCGAGACGACGTGCTGGGTGTCGATGCGCCGCAGGAACGCCTGCTGCACCTGCAGCATGTCGGCGACCTGCCCCACGGTGAACAGGGCCGCGTACTCGTCATCGATCGGCAATCCCATACCGGCCCCTTCCACTGTGTCGATGTGCGTTCCCGGCGCGCGCCCACTTAAGATCATGGCTGCGCGCCTGCCGGGTGTGAAAGCCGACGACCTGGCCCGGCGGGCGCCGCGCACCCACCGGGCCAGGGCCGGTCTCGTCACCTGCCGCCCGCGCCGCGCCGGCGCCGGAGCGTTCCGGCGAGCGCTCGGGCGCGGGAGGCGATGGACGCGCGCCGGTCAGCTTTTGATCGCCTTCTGGTCACCGGTGTGCTGGACGGCGACCTTGCGGGGCTTGGCCTGTTCCAGGACGGGGATGCGGACGGCCAGGACGCCGTTGTTGTAGGCGGCCTCGATGGCGTCGGCGTCCAGGTGCTCCGACAGGTAGACACGGCGGGTGAAGGCGCCCATGGTGCGCTCGCGGACGAACACCCGCTCGTTGTCGCCGAACTCCTCTTCGCGGCGCGCGGTCACGGTCAGCACACCGCGGTCCACGGTGACCTCGATCGAGCCCGGGTCGATGCCCGGCAGGTCGAACCGCAGCACCACGTCGTCGGGACGGCGGATCCCGTCCATCGGCATGCCCGCACCGTCCCCGCGACCGCCCAGCCCCGCCTGCCGGACCGCACGGTCGAACTGACGCTCGAACTCCTGCACGAAAGGATCGATCGACGTCAGCAGCATCCTCGCTCACCTCCGAAGATCCCCAGGCCCACCGGACCCGGGACACCCTGTCCCTCACCGAGAGGAACCCTACAACTGAAATTATAGGTACCATGCCGCCGCGGTTGTCAAACATGATGTCAGAGCCGCTCGGCATGACCCTGCGAGCGCGGGGAGAGGAAAGCTGCCGGAGGCCCCTGACCGCCCGGCGGTCAGGGGCCTCCGGCGGGCTCAGCCCGTGAGACGGTGCAGGTCGGTGATGATCTCGGAGGCGATGACCGGGTCGAGGTCGCCGAACGCGAGGGGCTCGCCCGAGTAGCGGCCCGTCAGGAGCATGACGCGGTCGATGCGCTGCTCGGCGTGCTCCTCGGGGTCGAAGACGCGGATGCCGGGTTCGAAGGTGACCATGACGTGCCGTTCGTCCGGCGTCAGGAGCGTCACCTGCCGGCGGAAGCCGCCGGTCTCCTTCTCGCCGAGCGTCCAGCCGCGCGACGTCAGGCCGAGGATCCTGCCGAAGTGGACGGAGCCGCCCTCGAAGCGGGCCAGCCGGCCGCTCCCCCGCTCGTCCTCCGCGAGTGCGTGGACGGGGCGGCCGAGCTGCGGGAACGGCTGCAGGATCTCGTAGTCGGCGAAGATCGCGGCCCAGTCCCGGACGGCGTCCTCGCTGAGGAGGAGCGGGTGCGGCAGCGCGACCCGGGCGTCGCCGGGCAGCGCGTAGGCGTCGTCGCGGACGTCGGCGAGGGTCCCGTCCTCGGCCACCCGGAACGCGTCCGTCCCCGCCGACCACACCAGCCGCCGGGCGAGGTGGCGCATGAGCGGGTGCGCGACGAACAGCGCGCCGAACTCCCCGGCCGTCCAGGTCCGCCCGGTCACCATCGCCGCTTCCAGCCTTTTGACCTGCTCCGCGGCGACGGTGCGGGCCTCCTTCTTGAGGTCCGTGAAGCGCTTGTAGGCGGCGGGGGCGAGGACGTCGTCGTCCTTCACGCCCGGCTTCGGCAGCGTCTTGCGGGGCTTGCCGCTCTCGTCGGTGACGAAGGGCCGGATCTCCTCGTCGAAGCCCACCACGAAGCGGCGCGGTCCGTAGTCGAGCGTCAGGGAGCCGTCGGCGTCGAGGCCGAGGTCCGGGACGAGCCGGTCGGCGAGCTGCTCCTGGGTGAGCCCGCGCTGCTCGGCGGCGCGCTTCAGCGCGTCCCGCGCGAACCGCCCGATCCACTTCTGGTCCTCGGCCTTGTTCGCGAGCCGGTCCAGGTGCCGGAGGGCGGAGTCGGTGCCGAGCCGGCCGAACAGGCGGAGCGCGGACTGCCCGCCCGAATCCCACACGTACGCCCGGGACCAGCGTGCGACGATCGGCGCGAGCCGGTCGGCGGTGGTGTCGTCGCCCCACTCGGCCAGGGCGTACTGCACGCCGGGCGACGCCCACAGTTTGGGATGGCGGTCGGCCTCGTAGAGGGCCCAGGCGAACTCGGCGAGCGATTCGGGGTCGAGGGGCGCGACGGCCAAGGGGACGCCGGCGTACGGCTTGTCGCGCTCCGAGATGGCCAGCATGGTCAGGAGGTTCCGGGTCGCGGCCGTGGGAAGCGCCGCCAGACGGCGAAGGCGCAGCAGGATCCGCGGCAGCCGTTCGGGATCCCAGCCCTCGGGCAGTTCCGGCAGCGGGTCGGGGTACATGTCGAGCGGATCGGTGCGCAGCCGGGAGACCGCCTGCACCGCCTCGTCCCCGTAGTGCCCGGCGGCCTCCACCAGGAGGTCATGGCCGTGGCGCCGCGCGACCGAGCGCAGCGCCGCCTCGGCGCGTTCCCGCTTGGGCCCCGGCTTGCGCAGCGCGTCCGGGATCGTCAGCCTCACGGCGTCCACCCCGTGCAGGTCGTACCAGGCGTCCTGCGCCTGGTCGCTCCCCCGGCCGTCGAAGTCCTTGATCATGGCCTGGGCGACGGCGTGGTCCAGGAAGGGCTCGAGCGCGTACACGCTCCATTTCTTCTTCTTCGCCTGGTGCAGCGCCGGCGGGTAGGCGGCCATCTCGTGGCGCGCCACCGCGCCGCGGTCGGCGCCGACCGAGAAGTCGGCGAAGGCGTCCCAGTAGCGTTCGTCGGCGAGCAGCCTCTCGCCGAGCTCCCGGGGCGCCTGCATGACGAGCCCCATGTAGAGGTGCTCGAAGCGCGACCTGGAACTCCAGTCGCGCGGCTTCCAGAGGTCGATGGCCTGGTCACCGGCGAAGAACTCGGCGAGTTCGGCCCAGTCGGTGTCCTCGGGCATGCGTTTCTGCGAGTACTCGTACGGGGCCTTCAGCCACTCCTCCCGCCGGCCGGGCGCCCAGCGGACGACGGTCGGCTCCCGGGGCGTCTTCAAGCTGAGGACGACCGGCGGTTCCTTCGTCCCTCCCATCCAGGGCGGCTGTACGAGCAGGGCGGGCAGTGCGTCGTCGGGGGCGTCCTCGACGTGGGGCTCTTGTGTCATCGTTTCCAGTATCGCGGCCGGCGGACGTTGTCGATCATGAGACGTCCCGGCCCGCTCCCGGGTTTCCGCCCGCACGGCGCCCTGTCGATCGCCTACCGGGCGGCCCCGGCGCGCCTGAGGCGGAAGGGGACGACCGGGTAGCCGCCGGCGGTCGTCCCGGCGGTGAGGACGCGGCCGTCCGCGGGGCAGGGCGCGGCCAGGCCGTGGGTGGCGGTGGTCACCAGCACCCGGTGCGGTGGCGCGGGGGAAAGGCACACGCTGGTCGGCTGGCTCGCGGGAAGCCGGAACACCGTCAGCAGGTCGCCGGACGGGGCGTAGCGGTGCACGGCGGACGCGCCCCAGACCGCCGACCACAGGCATCCCTCGGTGTCGACGGCCATACCGTCGGGTGATCCGTCCGGCACGCGCGCGAAGACCTCGCGCTCGCCCAACTCTCCGGACGACGGGTCCACGGCGACGCGGTAGATGACGCCGCGGGCGCTGTCGGCGAGGTACATGACGCGGCCGTCCGGAGTGAAGGCCGGGCCGTTGGGGACGGTCAGGCCGTCCATGGCGGTGTGGACGGTGCCGTCGTCGTCCACCCGGTACAGCGAGCCCGCGCCGGGCGTTCCGTCGAAGGCCATCGAGCCCGCCCAGAACCGTCCGGACGGGTCGGTCGCGCCGTCGTTCATGCGCATCGGCGTGGGCGCGCCGTCCTCCGGGCGCGCCAGCCAGTCGACGGTGCCGTCACCGTTCAGGACGGCGACGCCGGTGTCGGCGGCGGCGATCCAGCCGTCCGAGTCCTGGATCGGGGCGACGGCGCCCAGGGGGAACGGCACGGAGGCCAAAAGCGTGGTGGGCTCCAGGCGGTACAGCCTTCCTGCCAGGAGGTCGACGGCGACGAAGCCGCCGGGCGTGGCGCGCAGCCCTTCGCCGAGCTCCCACGGACCGGTGTTCTCCAGGACGGTCCAGGTCATCGCAGTGCGGCTCCTTCGGGGAGGCCGATGAGACCGAGTTCGTCGCGGTGGGGCAGGCCCTCCCAGTCGCCGCGGCTCATGACCGCGAACGCGCCGACCGTGTGGGCGCGGCGGAGCCGGGCCTCGGCGTCCAGGCCGTCCAGCAGGCCGGACAGGTACCCGGCGACGAACCCGTCCCCCGCACCGATCGAGTCGACGGGGTCGACGCGGTGAGCGGGCACGGCGCGCGCGCCGTCCGCGGTGTACGAGCTGGCCTCGTCGCCGTTCTTGACGACGACCTCGGTGGCGCCGCCGTCCAGTAGCCGGGCGGCGATGCGGTCGGGCGGGCCGTCGCCGAGCAGGGTCAGCTCGTCGGGGGACGCGATGACGTGGTCCGCGGCGGCGGCGAGCGGCGCGAGCGCCTCGGCGGCCGCCTCCCGGCTCCACAGCCGCGGGCGGTGGTTGAGGTCGAGGCTGATCCGCGCGTGCCGGGAGCGGGCGAGGCGGCACAGCGCCGCCGCGGCGTCCCGGCAGGACGCGCTGAGCGCCGGGGTGATCCCGGTGACGTGCACGATCCGCGGCTCGAACGGCAGCGCCTCGACGTCCTCCGCGCACAGCCGGGACCCGGCGGACCCGGCGCGCAGGTACTGGACGCGGGTGACGTCCGGCAGCCGCTGCTCGAACATGATCAGGCCGGTGGGCGCGTCGCCGTCGCGGCGGACGGCCGAGACGTCGACGCCCTCGGCGCGTAGCGTGCGGGTGACGAGGTGCCCGGCCTCGTCGGAGCCGACCCGTCCGGCCCAGGCGGCGGTGCGGCCGAGGCGGGCGAGGCCGATCGCGACGTTGCTCTCGGCCCCGGCGATGCTCGTGGTGAAGCCGGAGCCGAGCCGCACCGGGCCGGTGGCGCGCAGCGCCATCATCGTCTCCCCGGCGGTGAGGACGTCGATCCGGGTCATTCGAGCCCGTCCTGCGCGGCCGTGACGGCGAGGAACGCGCGGGCGCGGCGGCGCAGCGCGGCGAGGTCGCCGCCGCGCGGCGCGTCCCCGCACAGCGGCGAGCCGAC
>NZ_JBEPCJ010000127.1:0-23303 GCF_040299565.1 Spirillospora sp. NPDC000708 | reverse complement strand
ACATCCGGCGGTCTTGGTTCAAGCCTAACACCTACTCTATGTGCCGCCGGCGGCCGTGGACCCGGCCCGGGTTGGCTACTTTTGTGTGCCCGCCCCCCGCCCCCCCCCGGGGGCCCACGCCGCGGGCGGCGCGCCGCTCCCCCGCCGCCGCCGCCGCGGCCGTCGCGTCGGGGCTGGCCCCGGCCGCGCAGGGCAGCGACGGCGGCGGCTCCATCCGCATCCCGAGCAGCGTCTGCAGCCTGTTCGGGATCAAGCCGACCCGCGGCCGGATCTCCCAGGGGCCGATCGTCCCCGACCTGTTCGGGCTGTCCACCAACGGGCCGATCGCCCGGAGCGTCGAGGACGCCGCCCTGCTGCTCGACGTCATGGCCGGGCCGATGCCCGGCGACCTCTACGCGGCCCCGCCCGTCGAGGGCACGTTCCTGTCGTACGCCGGCCGCCCGCCGGGACGGCTCCGGATCGCCCGAAGCATGCGGCCCGCCGTGCCCGGCGCCGAGGTGCACCCGGACTGCGTCGCCGCCTACGAGGAGGCGTCCGCGCTGCTGGAGGACCTCGGGCACGAGGTCGTGGAGCTGCCGCCGGTGCTCGGGCCCGAGATGGTCCCGCACTTCGAGCTGCTCTGGGGCGTCATGGCCACGATGACGCCCGTCCCGGACGGGCGCGAGCACCTCCTCCAGCCGCTCACGCGGTGGCTCCGCGAGCGCGGGAACGCCACGACCGCGCCGCAGCTGTTCCGGGCGCACGCCGCGCTCCAGGGCGCGCTGCGCGCCGCGTTCCCGGTCATGGACGGGTTCGACGCGATCCTGCACCCGACGCTCGCGCAGCCGCCCGCCCCCGTCGGCCACTTCCACGACCAGGAGCCAGAGGAGAACTTCCGGCGCCAGACCCTGTTCACCCCGTTCTGCGCCGCCTACAACATCTCCGGGCAGCCCGCCGTCAACGTGCCGCTGCACTGGAACGCCGACGGGCTGCCCATCGGGATCATGCTCGCGGGGCGGCTCGGCGGCGAGGGGACGCTGATCTCGCTGTCCGCGCAGCTGGAGGAGGCGCGCCCCTGGGCGGGCCGCAAGCCGCCCATCTGGGACGCGTGAGCCCGTCCCGGCCCGCGCTTGGCCCGGCGCCGCCGGGGCATGGGTGCAGGCGTGGCTGACGACGAACTGAACAGGCTGGCCGGGCTCCACCGGGTCGCGACGCGGTACACCGACTGGCGGGGCCGGGCGGCGGACGTCCCGCCCGGCACCCTGGTCGCGGTCCTCGGCGCGCTCGGGGTGGACGCCTCGTCCCCGTCCGCCGTCCGCGCCGAGCTGGAGCGGCACCGGGAACGGTCGCGGACCCTGCCGCCGACCATCGTGGTCCGCCGCGACGCGGGCGGCGGGCGCACCGCCGACCGGATCCTCGCGCTGCTGCGCCGGACCCTGCGGCCCGCCGGCGACCCGGACGTGCGGATCGGGCCCGGCGGGCCCGACGTCCTGTCGGAGCCGTCCGCCGAGCACGCCCCCGGAAGCCCTGTGCCCCTGGACGGGAGCGAGGGCGACGTCCCGCTCGGATGGCACCGCGTCCGCGTCCGGCAGGGGGACCGGGAGGACGGCGCGGCGCTCCTCGTGGCGCCCGCGTCCCTGCCGCGCCCGCCGCGGATGTGGGGGCTGACCGTCCAGCTGTACTCGCTGCGGTCGCGCGGGTCGTGGGGGCTCGGCGACCTGCACGACCTCGCCGACCTCGCGGCCTGGGCCGGCCGCGACCTCGGCGCGGGCTTCGTCGTCGCGAACCCGCTGCACGCCGCGGAGCCGATGCCGCCCGTCAGCCCGTCGCCGTACTCGCCGATGAGCCGCCGCTTCCCCGCCCCCCTCTACCTGCGCATCGAGGACATGCCGGAGTACGCGGCACTGCCTGCCGAAGGCCGGGAACGGTTCGCGGCCATGGCCGCACGGCTGCGCTCGCTCGACGGCCCGCTCGACAGGGACGCCGTGTGGACGGCGAAGCTGGAGGCGCTGGAGGCGATGTACCGGTCGTCGCCGGGTGTCCGCGACGACCCCGCCTTCGCCGCCTTCCGCGAGCGCCACGGCGCCGCGCTGCGCGACTTCACCACCTGGTGCGCGATCAGCGAGGAGCAGGGGACGACCGACTGGCGGCGATGGCCGCCCGCCCTCCAGGACGCGCACGGGCGCGCGGTCCTGGACGAGCCGCGCCACTACGCCCGCGCCGATTTCCACACGTGGCTGCAATGGCGCCTCGACCAGCAGCTCGCCGGTGCCCAGAAGGCCGCT
Source organism: Spirillospora sp. NPDC000708 (assembly GCF_040299565.1). NCBI lineage: Bacteria > Bacillati > Actinomycetota > Actinomycetes > Streptosporangiales > Thermomonosporaceae > Spirillospora > Spirillospora sp. NPDC000708. Next base: position 21,039 of record NZ_JBEPCJ010000127.1, on the reverse strand, counting down.
CGCGACGCGGGGATGCCCGCCGGGATCGTCCACGACCTGGCCGTGGGGGTGGCGCAGGGCAGCGCCGACGCCTGGATCTACCGGGACGAGCTCGCGTCGGGGATGAGCGTCGGCGCGCCCCCGGACGAGTTCAACCAGCGCGGCCAGGACTGGGGGCAGCCGCCGTGGCGGCCGACCACGCTCGCCGAGAACGCCTACGTCCCCTACCGGGAGATGCTGGCGGCGGCCTTGCGGCACGGCGGCGGGCTCCGCCTCGACCACGCGATGCAGGTGTCCCGGCTGTGGTGGATCCCCGAGGGCGCCTCGCCCGCCGAGGGGACGTACGTCGGCTACGACCGGAACGCGATGCTCGGCTGCCTGGTGTGGGAGGCTCACCGGGCGGGCGCCCTCGTCGTCGGCGAGGATCTCGGCACCGTCGAGCCGGAGGTCCGCGACGACCTCGCCGACCGGGGCGTCCTCGGCACGTCGCTGCTCTGGTTCGAGCGCGATGCGAAGGGCGGCCCGAAGCCGGCGGAGCAGTGGCGGGAGCCGTCGCTGGCGACGGTCGGCACCCACGACATGCCGCCGATCACCGGGTTCCTGCACGGCGACCACATCGCGCTGCGCGACCGCCTCGGCCTGCTCACCCGCCCCCTCGCCGACGAGACCGCCGACCACCGCGAGCAGCTCGCCGCCTGGCTCGGCGTGCTCCACGCCGAGGGCCTGCTGCCCGACCCGCCCGACGAGGTGCTGCGGGCGCTCGCGGACGGCTCGGACGCCTACGACCGGCAGGTGGTCTCCGCCCTCCACGCCTTCCTCGGCCGCACCCCGGCCCGCCTCATCGGCGTCTCGCTCGCCGATGTGGTCGGCGAGCGCCGCACCCAGAACCAGCCCGGCACGATCGACGAGTACCCGAACTGGCGCGTCCCCCTCGCCGACGCGCAGGGCCGGCCCGTCCTTCTGGACGACCTCGTCGAGGACCCGGTGGTCCGCGACGTGCTGGAGCGGATCAGCCGAGACTCTTCATGATCCGCCTGGTGACGTCGTGCAGGAGCGTGTCCGGCACGATCGGCGCCGACGCGATCGCCGAGAACAGCGCGGGCAGCCCCGGCAGCGGGTAGCCGTCGTCGTCCGGGCCGTCCAGGGCCGCCTTCCCCAGCGGCTGGTGGGACAGGGACCTGCGGGCCCGCGCCCAGGCCGTCTCGACCTCCTCGGGCGAGGGGACGCCGAAGCCGTGCCCGACCGGCGCGGCGTGCCGCAGCTTCACCAGCGCGCCGTCGGTGAACTCCGCCGCCAGCCGGCAGCGCTCGGTGAGGTCCTCGCGGACCCGGTCGTCCAGCCGCGTCATGACGGTGCACGGCGTGCGGCAGCGGGCCGCGCAGTCGCCCAGGGCGGCCGCGACCTGGCTGTGCTGCCGGTCCAGGTAGGCGCGCCAGCCGGGCGGCGGCTCCTTGGCGACGCGGAGCGTCCGCTCGCACGCCGACCGCTCCGGGCGGGTGTGGTCGCACTCGCGCGGCGAGCCCGGCGCGATCGGGACGCCGAACCGGCTGCCGTCCCCGTTCACCGACGCGCCGATCAGCGCCGGGTCGCCCGCGTGCCCGAGGACCGGCTCCCACGCCAGCAGCGGCAGGTACTCGCTGGCGATGTGCACGGCGGCGACCAGCGCGGCCATGTCGCGCCGGTGCCAGCGGATCGCGATGACCTCCAGCAGCAGCGCGTAGGCGGGCCGCAGGCTCGCCAGCGCGCCGCGCGGCCGCTCCTTGGGCGCCTGCGGCATCCGGCTCGCGCGGGCCCGGTCGAGCAGGTCGCGCGGCACCTCCCCGGCGGCCTCGGGCATCCCGAAGTCCTCGGCGTCCAGGTCCAGGACGCGCTGCCCGAACGCGCACAGCGGCGCGACGGCCTTCGCCCGCCCGTCCGGGACGAGCGTCCCGTCGGCGATCAGCGCCTCCAGGTCCCCGAACGCGTACCGCCGTGCCAGCGCCGTCAGCACGTCCCGCGCCGTCTCCACGCCACCATCCCCTCTCCGCGGACCCCCGTGACCCTGCAACGATCGCATGGCCACGGGGGTTGCGACAGGGGCGGCGGCGTCAGCCCGCGGCGGCGTCCTTCGCCCGAGCGCGCAGCGCCCGCGCCACGCCGTCACGGCCCTCCGACAGCAGCCGGGCGAGCGCCGCGGGCGGCTTCTCCTCCGCGATGTAGGACTCGGTGCGGTCGATCGTGGACTGGTCGATCACCAGGAACGGGTAGGCGACCTCCGCGAACGTCTGGGACATGTCGCTGGTCCACTCCTTCCACACCCGGCCGACCTCGGCGAAGTACTTGTCCACGTACGGGACGAGCAGGTCCGCCTGGTCCGGCTCCACGAAGCCGCCGAGCGTCGCCCGGTAGACGGCGTTCGGCAGCGTCCCGCCGATGACCCGGTCCCACGCGGCGGCCTTGGCCTCGGCGGTCGGGATCGCGGCCTTGCAGCCGGCGGCGTGCCGCTCGCCCGCCGCCGTCCGGTCCCGCTCGTGCTCGGCGTCGATCTCCGCCTCGCCCGCCTTGCCGGTGACGACCAGGCGGCGCAGCAGCGCCCACCGCAGGTCGGTGTCGACCGTCAGCCCGTCGAGCGACCGCGAGCCGTCCAGCAGCGCCCGGACGTACGCCAGGTGCTCCTCGCTGACCGCGGACGCCGCGAACGCCTGCGTGTACGCCAGCTGCAGGTCCGAGCCGGGCGCGGCCTCGCGGGCCAGCTCGAAGAGCGTGTCGGCGAGCAGCGCCAGGCCCTCCTTGCGCCAGGACGGGTCGGCGTACTGCTGGACGGCCGTCCGCGCCTGCCGCAGCAGCGTCTGCGTGACCGAGATGTCGGTGACGCCGCGGATGCCCTTCGCGACGAGCCGGACGTAGTCGCGCGTCGCCATCTCCGCGTCGCGCGTCATGTCCCACGCCGCCGACCAGCACAGCGCCCGCGGCAGGCTCTCCTTGATGTCGCCGATGTGCTCCACCAGCGTCTTCAGCGAGTGCTCGTCCAGCCGGACCTTGGCGTAGGTGAGGTCGTCGTCGTTGACCAGCACCAGGTCGGGACGCTTCTGCCCGACGAGCTGCGGCACCTCCGTGCGGGCGCCGACCACGTCCAGCTCGACGCGCTCGCGCCGGACGAGCCCGTCGCCGGTCCGGTCGTACAGGCCGATCGCCAGGCGGTGCGAGCGCAGCGTCGGGTAGTCGGCCTTGGCCTCCTGCAGCACGGCGAACGAGGAGAAGTTCCCGTCGGCGTCGACCTCGTACTCGGGCCGCATCGTGTTGACGCCGGCGGTCTCCAGCCACTCCTTCGACCAGGACGCCAGGTCGCGGCCGGACGTCTCCTCCAGCGCGTCCAGCAGGTCGGTGAGGACGGTGTTGCCCCAGGCGTGCCGGTCGAAGTACCGGCGCACGCCCTCAAGGAAGTTCTCGCGGCCGACATAGGCCACCAGCTGCTTCAGGACGGACGCGCCCTTGGCGTAGGTGATCCCGTCGAAGTTCACCTCGACGGCCCGGATGTCGGGGATGTCGGCGGAGATCGGGTGCGTGGACGGCAGCTGGTCCTGCCGGTACGCCCACGCCTTCTCCAGGTTCGCGAACGTCGTCCACGAGCCCGTCCACTTGGTGGCCTCGGACTGGCACAGCACGCTCATGTAGGTGGCGAACGACTCGTTCAGCCACAGGTCGTCCCACCAGCGCATGGTGACCAGGTCACCGAACCACATGTGCGCCATCTCGTGCAGGATCGTCTCCGCGCGCCGCTCGTAGGAGGCGTCGGTGACCCGGGACCGGAAGACGTAGTCCTCCAGGAACGTGACGGCGCCGGCGTTCTCCATCGCGCCCGCGTTGAACTCCGGCACGAACAGCTGGTCGTACTTGCTGAACGGGTACGGGCGGCCGAAGACCTTCTCGAAGTAGGCGAAGCCCTGCCGCGTCACGTCGACGATGGCCTCGGCGTCGAGGTGCTCGGCGAGCGACGCCCGGCAGTACACGCCGAGCGGGATGACGGTGCCGTCGTCGCGGCGGTACTCGTCGCGGACGGCGTGGTACGGCCCGGCGATGAGCGCGGTGATGTAGGTGGAGATCTGCGGGGTGGGCAGGAAGCGCCACGTCCCGCCCTCGACGGTCTCGGGGGTCTCGTTCGTGACGACCTGCCAGTCCTGCGGCGCCTTCACCGCCAGCTCGAAGGTCGCCTTGAGGTCGGGCTGGTCGAAGCACGTGTACATCCGGTGCGCGTCGGCCGTCTCGAACTGCGTGTAGAGGTAGACGCTCCCGTCCACCGGGTCGACGAACCGGTGCAGGCCCTCGCCGGAGCGGGAGTAGGCGCAGTCCGCCACGACGCGCAGCTCGTTCTGCGCGGCCAGGGAGGGCAGCGGGAGGCGGCCCTTCTCCCCGTCGTAGGACGCGGGGTCCAGCGCCTCGCCGTTCAGCGTCGCCTCGCGGACGACGGCGCCGTGCAGGTCGACGAAGGACGACGCGCCCGGCTCCGCGCAGCCGAACCGGATCGCGGTGGTCGAGCCGAACCGCTCGTCGCCGGTGGTGAGGTCCAGCTCGACCGCGTACGACTCGACGGTGAGCAGCCGGGCCCGTTCCCGCGCCTCGTCGCGCGTGAGGTTGCCTGCCACATGTACTCCTTGGTCGGCTTATTTCTTTGCTGACCTCATGTCTACCAACCGGCCGGGTACGAGGTCCGCACGCCACGGCCTTTCCGCGCCCGCGGACGGGAATCAGTGCGGCGGGGGCCGGGTTGTCGGTGGGGAGATCTCACCGATGACGCTCGAGCAGCCGTAGGAGGCGACGTTGCCGCAGGACGCTCCCACACCCGTGGACTTCTGGTTCGACCCGTTGTGCCCATGGGCGTGGATCACTTCGCGCTGGATCCTGGAAGTCGAGAAGCTGCGCCCGATCGAGGTGCGCTGGCACGTGATGAGCCTGGCCGTCCTCAACGAGGACAAGGACATCCCCGAGGAGTACCGCAAGGGCCTCGCCGACGCGTGGAAGCCGGTGCGCGTGTGCATCGCCGCCGAGCAGAAGTACGGCGCCGAGGTGCTGGGCAGGCTCTACACGGAGCTGGGCACGCGCCGCCACCACGAGAGGCAGAAGTTCGACCGCGAGTACTTCGAGGCCGCGCTCACCGCCGCGGGCCTCGACCCGGCGCTCGCCGACGCCGCCGAGTCCACGGCGTACGACGAGGCGGTGCGCGCGTCCCACAAGGACGGCATCGACCGGGTCGGCCAGGAGGTCGGCACCCCGGTGATCGAGGTCGAGGGCAGCGCGTTCTTCGGCCCGGTCGTGTCGCCGATCCCGCGCGGCGAGGCGGCCGTGAAGCTGTGGGACGGCGTCGTCGCGGTGGCCTCCACCGACGGGTTCTTCGAGCTGAAACGCACCCGCACCCGGGACCCGATCTTCGACTGAGCCGGTCTTCGGGCCGGTCTGCGGGCCGGTCTCCGGGTTGGTCTTCGGGCCGGTCTCCGACCGGATCCGCGGACGGATCGGGGCGGCTTCGGCCGTTCCGGTTGCCTCGCCGGTGCCCCTCCGCCAGACTCGGTGCTCCGAGAAAATGGCAACGGTTTTCATATCCGAAACGGGGGCATTCGTGAAGGTTGCGTTCGTCGGCAAGGGCGGCAGCGGCAAGACCACCCTCTCGTCGCTGTTCGTCCGGCACCTCGCGCTGCGCGGGCTGCCGGTGGTCGCCATCGACGCCGACATCAACCAGCACCTCGGCGCGGCGCTCGGCATGGACGACGACCAGGCCGCCAAGATCCCGGCGCTGGGCGCCCACCTCGCCGAGATCAAGGAGTACCTGCGCGGCGGCAACCCGCGCATCGGCTCCGCGTCCACCATGGTCAAGACCACCCCGGCGGGCACCGGGTCGCGGCTGCTGCGGCTGCGCGGCGACGACCCGGTGCACGCCCTGGGGCAGGAGGTGGGCGGGGCGACGCTGCTGGTCACCGGCCCGTTCGAGGACGAGGACCTCGGCGTCGCCTGCTACCACTCCAAGACCGGCGCGGTCGAGCTCTACCTCAACCACCTGCTGGACGGCCCCGGCGAGTACGTCGTCGTGGACATGACCGCGGGCGCCGACACGTTCGCGTCCGGGCTGTTCACCCGGTTCGACCTGATGTTCCTGGTCGCCGAGCCGACCCGGAAGGGCGTCGGCGTCTACCGCCAGTACGTCGAGTACGCCCGCGACTACGACGTCGCCATCCGCGTCGTCGGCAACAAGGTGCAGTCCGAGGACGACGTCGACTACCTGCGCGAGCACGTCGGCGACGACCTGCTCGTCTGGCTCGGCCAGTCCGCCGCCGTCCGGGCGATGGAGCAGGGGCGGTCCGGCGCGGTGCTGGAGGACGGCAACGAGGCCGCCCTCGGCCGGATGCTCGCCGAGGTCGACGCGCGGCCCAAGGACTGGGACCGGTTCCAGCGGCAGGCCGTCGAGTTCCACCTCAAGAACGCGCGCAGCTGGGCGAACCGCGCGACCGGCGAGGACCTCGCCGCGCAGGTCGATCCCGAGTTCCGGTTCCCGGTCGCCTACGCCGGGTGACGCCGGGCCTACCGGCGGCCCATGAACCGCACTACTCTGCCCGCCATGACGACGCGGCGGATGTTCATGATGTCGGGCGGCTCGCTGGTGCCCCTTCTGGTGCTGGCCCTGCTCGTCGGCAACCAGTGGGTCATCGACGCGATCAACAAGAGCGACTTCAAGTACGACGAGGGCCTCGGCCCGCTGGTGGCCCGGCTGCTCTTCGTCGCCTGGCGCTTCACTCCGCCGCGCGGCCTGGACTGGCGCTTCGTCGTGTCGGACGACTTCACCACGCTGCTGCTGTTCGCGGTGGTAGCGGTCCTCGTGCTGGCCGGCGCCCGGACGATCGATCCCGAGCGCGGCCTGCTCGGCGCGCTGATCACCGGCTGGTGGGCCGCGGTCGTCGCGGGCGGCGTCGCCGGGGGCGTGTCCGGACTGCTGCTGAACTGGTCGGTCAAGTACTCCAACGGGTCGGTGAGCCGCAACTTCTTCGAGTCGCTCCAGGCGGGGGCCGCCTCCGGCCTGCTGTACGGGTGGCTCGCGGGGATCGGCGCGCTCGCGGGCTTCCTGCTCAGCCGTTCTCGCGGCCAGGCCGTCCCGCAGCAGTTCGGACAGTACGCGCCGCAGCAGCCTTACGGCGCGCAGCAGCCGTACGCCCCGCAGCAGGCCGGCCCGATGCAGCAGCCCTACGCTCCGCAGCCGTACGGGCAGCAGCCCTACGGCCAGCAGCCGGGCGTCCCGCAGCAGGGGATGCAGCCGGGCCTTCCGCCGGGGCTGCCGCAGGGCGCGCCGCAGCCGATGCCGACGGGGCCCGACCGGCCGGGCCTGCCGCCGCAGCACCCGGCCGCCGTCCCGTACGTCCCGCCGGCCCGCCCATCGCAGTCGCCCGGATGGGACGGCGTGCCCGTCCCGCCGCAGCCCGGCGTTCCGGTGCCGCAGCCCGGCGTCCCGGCCCAGGCTCCGGCACCGGAGGCCGCCGCGGAGACGGCCGTGCCCGCACCCGAGCCGGAAGCGGCCGCGCCGCGGGACGGCGAGGAGCCGGAGGCGCACGACTCCGAGGAGTCCGCGCCGCAGGACGCCGCCCCTGCGGGCGCCGCCCCGGAGAACGCGGCCAGCAAGGAGGACGCCGCCCGCGAGGAGAACGCGGCCCGCGAGGAGGACGACGACGAGGACGACGACCTCGCCGACCGGACGATGGTCGACCGCAAGCCCGACCTGCCCCGCGACCCGGGCCCGATGCCCCCGCCCCAGTGAGCGCGCACGTCAGCGGTGCCGCCCGCCGGGCCGGCAACGTCGTCCGCGTGTGAAAAGGGCCTCATGACCCCGGCGCGCGCCGGGTCCGCGGGCCTGCGAGAATCGGGCCCATGCGCGTGTTTCTGGGAACCGACCATGCCGGCTTCGAGCTGAAGGAGCACCTGGTCTCCTGGCTGAAGGCCAACGGGCACGAGCCCGTCGACTGCGGTGCGTTCGCGTACGACGCCGTGGACGACTACCCGCCGTTCGTGCTGCGGGCGGCCCAGCGGACGGCGGCGGAGCCGGGCGCGCTCGGCATCGTGATCGGCGGCTCCGGCAACGGCGAGGCGATCGCGGCCAACAAGGTGAAGGGCGTGCGGGCCGCGCTGGTCTGGAACGAGGACACCGCGACGCTCGCCCGCGAGCACAACGACGCCAACGTGATCAGCCTGGGCGCGCGGCAGCACGACGCGGACACCGCGACGCGGTTCGTCGAGCTGTTCCTGACCACGCCGTACTCCGGCGAGGAGCGGCACACCCGCCGCATCACCATGCTCGGCGACTACGAGCGGACCGGCGAGCTGCCGCCGCTGCCGGACGAGGGCTGACCTCTCCGAACCCGCTGACCCGAGCGAACGCGTGGTTCCCGCCCGGGAGGGGCGGGAACTACAGCTCGTTCTCCGGGGCCTTCCGGGCACCGCCGCGCTTGTCGAGGCGGCGCCGCTCGTTCTTCGCGGCCCGGGACCGCCTGGCCGGCTCGGCGCGCGGGGGCTCGCCGGGGTCGGCGCCCGGCGGTGACGCCTCGGCGCCGTCGGGCCATGGACGCGAGACGTCCCGCGCCCGCATCGCCGCGGTCACGGTGATGCGCATTCCCGGCTGCCCCATATGCCGCCTCCCTCGCGTCTCCGAACTCCGGCTCGAACGTGGTCTTACCCACAGAGAACGCAGCTGGACCGTTGCAACACGTCACCGGTGGCCCGGATGCCCGCCCGCCGTCGCGAATGCTCGATACAGTGCCCGAGTCATGCTTCAACGACTGGTGCAGATGCTTCCGCCGCGGATCCGCGCCTTCCTGCGCAGGATCCCGCCGCTGGTCGCCCTGTACCGGGCGATGCGGCAGGGGAAGCTGACCAGGGAGCGGTACGTCTTCGCGGTGCTGGCCGTGGCGGCGATCGCGATCGGGATCGCGACGGGGCACGACGCCCGGGGGCTGGCGCCGTCCGGCGCGCTGGTGCTCATCGTCCTGGGCGGCGGCCTGCTGCTGAAGGTCCGCAGCCTCCTCGCGCTGCTGGCGGTCGTCATCGCGATGGTGTGCTACGACGCGTGGCGGGGCGTCGAGGCGATCGGCCCCGGCATCGTCGCGACGCTGTCGATCACCGCCGTGCTCGCGCTGACCCTCGCCCGCACCCGCCAGCAGCTCGGCGTGCAGGGGCTGCGCGGCGACTCGATGCTGCTGGAGCTGCGCGACCGGCTGCGCCGCCAGGGCGAGATGCCCGAGCTGCCGGACGGCTGGGCGGCGGAGGTCGTCATGCTCCAGGCGGGCGGCTCGTCCTTCGGCGGGGACTTCGTGGTCTCGTCGCTGGAGGGCGACACGCTGGAGGTCGCGCTGGTCGACGTGTCGGGGAAGGGCACGGACGCCGGCACCCGGGCGCTGATGCTGTCGGGCGCTTTCGGGGGATTGCTTGGATCGCTCCAACCCGACCGGTTCCTTCCCGCCTGCAACGTCTACCTCCAGAAGCAGCGCTGGGACGAGGGATTCGTCACGGCGGTGCACGTCGTCGTCGACCTGAAGACCGGGGAGTACACGGTCGGCTCGGCCGGGCACCCGCCCGCCGTCCAGTTCGACGCGGGCAGCGGCGCGTGGCAGGTCAGCCCGGCCAAGGGCGTCGTCCTCGGCATCGTGCCCGAGCTGCACTGCGTCCCCGACCGCGGGACGCTCCGTCCCGGCGACGCGCTGATGCTCTACACCGACGGCCTGGTCGAGTCGCCCGGCAGCGACCTGGACGCCGGGATCGACCGGCTGCTGGGCGAGGCCGAACGGCTCGTCCCGCAGGGCTTCGGCACCGGCGCCCGCGAGCTGGTGGAGAGGATGGCGGCCGCCCGCGACGACGACTGCGCCCTCGTCCTCATCTGGCGCACCTAGGCGGGGCGAGCACGGGGCGAGCACGGGGCGGCCGGGCCGGCGCCGGGCGGGTCCGGTGCGGGCGGGTCAGTGCCGCTTGCCCTTCCCCTTGCCCTTCCCGTGCTTGGCCTTTTGCTTCGGGACCTGTTTCGGCGCCGTCTTCGGCGAGTGCACTCGGACCGTCGCCCGTTTGGTCGGCCGGGGCGCGGTCGTCCGCGCCTTCTTCGTGGCGTGCGCGGACGCCGTCGGCCTCACCGGCGTCGAGGCGTGACCGTGCGGATCGCCTTTCGCCTGCGTCAGCCCGAGGATGACCGCGCCGACCAGGACGGTCCCCGCGGCGGCCCCGGCCGCGGCGAGCACCCGGGCGCGGTTGATGGACAGTGTGCCCGCGATGCCCATCGGGTTGAACGCCCGCGTGTCGGTGGACGCGGCGTCCGCCGCCACGGACGGGTGCGACGCCTTCCCCGGCGACCCGTCGGGCGGCGTCGTCTTGGACCGCGGCCCCCGCACCCCGTTGGGCGGCGACGACGGCACCGCGGCGGGCGCCCCGTTCGGCGGTGCCGCCGGCCAGTCGCCCGCCTGCGGCTGCTCCACCAGGCTCAGCAGCAGGTCCGAGGCGCTCGGCCGGTCCGCCGGGTCGTGCGACAGCGCCGACCGGACGGCCGGCAGCAGCGGCTCCGGCAGCCCGGACAGGTCGGGTGCGGCGTCGGTGACCCGCAGCGCCGCCGGGTCGCCGCCGAACGGCATCCGGCCGGTGCCGGCGTGCGCGATCAGGCAGCCCCACGCGAAGATGTCGGCGGCCGGGGTCGCCGGGCCGCCGCGCAGCACCTCCGGCGCCATCCAGCCGGGCGTGCCGAGCACCTTGCCGGTCGCCGCGGTGACGCCGCCGGAGTCCTGGCTGCGCGCGATCCCGAAGTCGATGACGCGGCAGCCCGACAGCGTCAGCATCACGTTGGCGGGCTTGAGGTCGCGGTGCACCAGCCCCGCCGCGTGGATCGCGGCCAGCGCCGAGGCGACGCCGACCGCCACGCCGTGCAGGTCCGCGGGCGGCAGCGGCCCGCCCGAGCTGAGCCGCTGGTGCAGCGAGATGCCCCCGACGTAGTCGGTGACGAGGTAGGGACGGCCGTCGTCCTCGCCGTGCGCGAGGACCCGCGCCGTGCAGAAGGAGGCGACCCGGCTCGCCAGGTCCGCCTCGTCCTTGAACCGCCGCCGGTACGACTCGTCCCCGGCAAGGTGCGGATGGATGGTCTTCACCGCGACGCGCCCGCCGGACACCGGGTCGGTGCCGAGATACACGGTGCCCATGCCGCCCGAGCCGAGCCGGCCCAGCAGCGTGAGCCCGCCGACCGTGCGCGGGTCGGCAGGCTCGAGCGGCCGAATGTCTCCGTCCATGGCGGTGTTCCCGACTCCCTTGCGTCTCTTGCGTCCACCCATCCCCGTTCATCGGCAGAATATGGCCCGTTCCCCCAGGAAGAACTGGAAACGTGATCGTCACGTCGATGTAGCGTCCAGTCCACAGGGGACGGGCAGAGTAGGACTCGTTCGACAGCAAGCCCGATCCCGTCGGAAATCCTCCTCGGCGCGCGGGCGGAGGGCGAGCTGGCGGCACCGAAGGCGATGCCCGCGCGGGCGGCACCCCAGGGGTGGGAGGCGCCGTCCGTGCGGGCATCGGTCACCCGCGCGGCGCGAGGTTTCACCGGGCAATGGTCCGGTAACAACCAGTTCTGCGCACTCCTCCCGGGCGCTGGGACGCGGCGCGGCGCCGGCGTCCGCATGACGGGAGGGGGAGAGCGCCGGGGTGCGGGTTCTCGCGAAGAGGCTGTCGCCCTCCCACTGGTCGGTGCGGGCCCGGATCACCGCCGCCGCGACCCTGATGGTCGCGATCGTGCTCGTCGCCGGTGTCGTGGTCTTCTACACGGCCGTCCAGCGGACCGTGTACCGCGGCCTGCACGGGCGCGGTGCCCTCGTGGTCGGCGACCTGGTCACGCTGGTCCGCGAGACCGACCCGCACGGACTGCTGCCGGTGCGGGATGCCGGCTTCACGCTGCTGCAGGTGGTGGACGACCAAGGGCGCGTGCTCGCCTCCAGCGAGGCGCTGCGCGGCCGTCCCCCGCCGAAGGTCCCGCCCCCCAGGATCCCGGGCCGTCTCGAGGACCACGTCATCCGCTCGCCGCGCTTCCAGACGGACGTCTACGTGGTCGGGGAACGGGTGGCGACGTCGTTCGGCTGGCGGACCGTGTACGCGGGAGCCCCGCTGACGCCGTTCACCAGCAACAGGGGCGCGTTCATCGGGCTCCTCGCGGGGGCGGTGCTGGTCGGGACCGCGCTGGTGGCGTGGATCGTGGCGGCGGCGGTGCGGCGGGCGCTGCGGCCAGTGCGGGAGATGAGCGATCAGCTGGCGGACATCACCGGCGGCGAGCCCGGCCGGGTCACCGTCCCGGAGGCGTCCGACGAGGTGTCGGAGCTGGCGCAGTCGGTGAACCTGACGCTGCACCGGCTGGAGGGCGTCATGGAGCGGCAGCGCGGGTTCGTCGGGGACGTCTCGCACGAGCTGCGCAGCCCGCTGACCGGGCTGCGGACGCAGCTGGAGCTGGCGCTGCAGCACCCGGAGGACGAGGACTGGCCGGCGGTCGCGCGGGCGGCGCTGGCGGACGCCGACCGGTTGCAGGGCATCGTCACCGACCTGCTGATCCTGGCGAAGCTGGGCGCGGGCGTGCACGTCGAGCGGGAGCGGGTCGACTTCGGCGCGCTGGTGCGGACCGAGGTGGCGCGGCGGGACAGGCGCGTCCCGGTGGAGGTCGACGCGGCGGAGGGGATCGCGGTCCGCGCGACGCCGGAGCAGCTGGTCAGGCTGCTGACGAACCTGCTGGACAACGCCGAGCGGCACGCCCGGTCGCGGATCTGGGTGACCGCGGCGCGGGACGGTCCGGACGCGGTGCTGGAGGTGCGCGACGACGGGTCGGGCATCCCGCCCGAGGACCGGGAGCGGATCTTCTGGCGGTTCCAACGGCTGGCCGAGGGACGGCGCCGCGACAAGGGCGGCACCGGCCTCGGCCTGACCATCTCCCGCGACATCGCGCGCGCACACGGCGGGACGCTGGTGGCCGCCGACGGCGACGGCGGCGCCCGGTTCATCCTGCGCATCCCCGCGGAGGACGACTAGCGGCCCGGCGCGCTCAGACGAAGGCGGGGCGCTCTCAGACCAGGGCGGGGCGGCGGCGTGCGTGGCCGGTGGCCTGCTCGAACGCGTGCCCGATCCGCAGGACGGCGAGGTCGGCGCGGTGCGGCCCGACGATCTGGAGCCCGACCGGCAGGCCGCCGGAGGTGAACCCCGCGGGCACCGACAGCGCGGGCGAGCCGGTCGCCGACACCAGGAAGCACGACCGCATCCACTCCAGGTAGTCGGGCATGGCGTGCCCTGCGACCTCGCCCGGATACTCCAGGTCCGCGTCGAACGGCGGCACCTGGCTGACCGGCGCCAGCAGCGCGTCGTAGCGGCCGAAGAACTCCCGGACGCGGTGGAACAGCGCGGTGTGCAGCACCTCGGCGCGCCCGACGTCGGCGGCGGTGAGGGCGCGGCCCTCCTCGATGTTGCGGGCGAGGGACGCCTTGAAGTCGGCGCGGCGCTCGTCCAGCAGCGGGCCGAGGACGATGTCCCAGTGCCAGGCGCGCAGCGTGCGGAACACCTCGTCGGCGCCGGTCAGATCGGGGCACGCCTCCCCCACGACGCAGCCGAGATCGGTGAAGACCTTCACGGCCGGTTCGAGGACGGCGGTGACGGCGGGGTCGACCGGGACCGCGCCGCCGAGGTCGGGCGCCCACGCCAGCCGCACGCCGGACATGTCCCGGTCGAGGGGGACGCCGAACGCGGAGCCGGGCGTCTCCAGGGCGATGGGGCTGCGCGGGTCCGGGCCGGCGAGCACCGACAGCAGGAACGCCGCGTCCGCGACCGACCGCGCCATCGGCCCCTGCACGCCCATGGTCGACCAGCCCGCCGGGACCGGCCACGACGGCACCCGGCCGGGCGACGGCCGGAACCCGACCACGTTGCAGAACGACGCCGGATTGCGCAGCGAGCCGCCCATGTCGCTGCCGTCGGCGAGCGGGTGCATCCCGCACGCCAGCGCGGCCGCCGCGCCGCCGCTGCTGCCGCCCGCCGACCGCGACGGGTCGTAGGGGTTGCGGGTCAGCCCGAACAGCGGGTTGAAGGTGTGCGACCCGGCGGCGAACTCCGGCACGTTCGTCTTGCCGAGCGTGATGACGCCCGCCGCCCGCATCCGCTCGACGACCAGCTCGTCCGCGTCCGGGACGTGGTCGGCGAAGATCGGCGACCCGGACGTGGTGCGGATCCCGGCGGTGGCGTGGGTGTCCTTGTGCGCGACGGGCAGCCCGTGCAGCGGCCCCGGCTCCGCGCCGGACGCGAGCCGCTCGTCGGCGGCGCGGGCCTCCTCCATCGCCCGTTCGGGGACGAGCGTGACGACCGCGTTGACGTGCGGGTTCGTCCGTTCGATCTGCTCGAGGTGCGCCTGCACGACCTCCCGCGCGGACAGGTCGCGGTCGCGGACGCGGCGGGCGAGGTCGCGGGCGGAGGAGAAGCAGATCTCGTCGCGTTCCGAAGGCAACGGCGTTTCCCTTCGCTGAACTGTGGGCGATCCCAGTGTCCACCCCGGGTGACCGTCCGGCCGCGCACGCGGTCATCATTCTGGAAAGGCGGTCATCGTCCAGGAAGGCCGGAGGAGGTGCGGTGACGGAACGGGTCGGCGCTCGGGAACTGCTGCGGCGCGTGCTGGACGAGGACGGCTGGACGTCCTGGGACGACCCGCCCGCCGGGCAGCCCGCCCCCGGCACCCCCTACGGGGACGACCTCGCCGCCGCCCGCGAGCGCGCCGGCACCGACGAGGCGGTCCTGACCGGCGAGGGGCTGCTGCGCGGCCGGCGGGTCGCGTTCGTCGTGTCGGAGTTCCGGTTCCTGGCCGGATCGATCGGGGCCGCCACCGCGGACCGGATCGTCGCGGCCGTCGAGCGCGCCACCGCCGAGCGCCTGCCGCTGCTCGCCGCGCCGTCCTCGGGCGGGACGCGGATGCAGGAGGGCACCGCCGCGTTCGTCCAGATGGCCCGCATCACCGCCGCCGTCATGGCGCACCGCGCCGCCGGGCTGCCCTACCTCGTCCACCTGCGGCATCCCACGACGGGCGGGGTGTTCGCGTCGTGGGGGTCGCTCGGTCACGTGACGGCCGCCGAGCCCGGCGCGCTGATCGGGTTCCTGGGGCCGCGCGTCTACGAGGGCCTGTACGGGGAGCCGTTCCCGCCCGGCGTCCAGGTCGCCGAGAACCTGGCGGCCAAGGGGCTCGTGGACGCCGTCGTGGGCTTGGACGACCTGGCGGAGGTGGCGTCGCGCGCGCTGTCCGTGCTGTGCGCGCCGTCCGCCCGGCCCGGACGCCCGCCTCGGGACGCCGCGGCGGCACCGGGTGGCGCGCCCGCCGGCGACGATGCCTGGGAGTCGATCGAACGGTCCCGCCGCCCGGACCGTCCCGGCGTGCGGGAACTGCTCCGGTACGGCGCCGCGGACGTCACGCCGCTGTCGGGAACCGGGCAGGGCGAGGCCGGGCGGGGACTGACGCTCGCGCTGGCCCGGTTCGGCGACGCGCCGTGCGTGCTCGTCGGGCAGGACCGGCACGGCCAGCGCGCCGGGCACCCGCTCGGCCCGGACGGCCTGCGCGCGGCGCGGCGCGGCATGGGGCTGGCCGCCGAACTCGGGCTCCCGCTGGTCACCGTGGTGGACACGCCGGGCGCGGCGCTGTCCGCGGAGGCGGAGGAGGGCGGGCTCGCGGGGGAGATCGCCCGCTGCCTCGCCGACCTGGTCACCCTCGCGGCGCCGACGCTGTGCCTGCTGATGGGCGAGGGGACGGGCGGCGCCGCGCTGGCGCTGCTGCCCGCCGACCGGGTGCTCGCGGCCCGGCACGGCTGGCTCGCGCCGCTGCCGCCCGAGGGCGCCTCGGTGATCGTGCACCGGACGCCGTCGCGGGCCGCGGAGATGGCCGCGTCGCAGGGAGTCCGGTCCGCCGACCTGCTGCGGGACGGCCTGGTGGACGCCGTGGTCGACGAGCGCCCCGACGCCGCCGACGAGCCGGAGGAGTTCTGCCGGCGCGCCGCCGCCGCGATCGAACGGGAGCTGACCGGCCTGGCCCCGGGCACCGCCGCGGCGCGGCAGGCCCGCTACCGGCCGTCCCGTTGACCCCATTTCATTCGGGTTCCTACGATGCGCGGGGAAGGAGGTGCCGGTGCGCGCCCTGCTCATCCAGCACGACCACGTCTCGCCCGCCGGCCCGGTCACCGACCGGCTCGCCGCGCACGGCTACGACGTCGAGGAACTGGCGGTCGTGCCCGCCGAGCGGTACCTGACGCCGGACGTGCGCCTGGAGTACCCCGACCCCCTCGACTGGGACCTCATCGTCCCCATGGGCGCGCCGTGGTCGGTGAACGATCCCGGCGTCGCGTCCTGGGTCGTTCCGGAACTCGCCATGCTCGCCAAGGCGCACGCGGCGGGTGTCCCGCTGCTGGGCGTCTGCTTCGGCGGCCAGGCCCTCGCCGCCGCCCTCGGCGGCCGCGTCGAGCGCGCGCCGCGTCCCGAGATGGGCTGGGTGGACGTGGACACCGACGACCCGTCGCTCGTCGGCCCCGGCCCCTGGTTCCAGTTCCACTACGACCGCTGGATCCTGCCGCCCGGCGCCGTGGAGATCGCCCGCAGCGAGGTCTGCTCGCAGGCGTTCGTGCTGGGCCGCGCGATGGGCCTGCAGTTCCATCCCGAGATCACCGTCGCCGAGTTCGGCCTCTGGCTGGCCCACGGCGGCGACGCCGAGATGCGCGCCGCGGGCGCCGACCCCACCGCGATCATGGCCGATCTGCGCCGCACCGAGGCCGCCTCCATCGCCCGCACCACCGCCCTCCTCGACGCCTACCTCGCCCGCGTGGCCGCCGCCTGAGCCGGGCGCTCGCGATCAGCTCCCGCGCGGACCCGGGCGCGGGAACCTCCGCTCGGAAGGGCGGTGCCGGGTGCCTCGCCGGCGGCGCGGGACGGTCGAGGCGAGGACCGCGGCGAGCGCGGCCAGGGCGGCGAGCGCCGCGAGGCTCCACGCGGCGAGCCGGTGGGCCTTGCAGTTCCGTGCGGAGACCAGGTCCCGGGCGGCCGGGCGGCCGGGCTCGGTGTTGTCCGGCATGTGATCGCTTTCCTGTCCTGAGGGATCCCCCTGACGCCCTCTTGGCGACAGCATGTCACGGCGCGGCTACGCGACGCATCGGGGTGAACTCTTACACCGCTCCGGAGTGCGGCAGGTCACACGGCCGGTCGATCGCCCAGCGCGTCGTCCCCGGCAGTACCTGCACACCTACGTCAACGGCGAGCTGGCGGTCGGCACTCCGGCGGACTCGCGCCGGCCGCCGGTCGTCGAGGTCGAAATCGAAGGGCGCGGACGGCTCCACTGCCGATCCGCGACGCCCACGACGCGCAGCCGACCGCCCGGAAGAGGTCGTCTCCATGGCGTTCGCCGGCGACTAGGAGTCCCACAGGATCCGCAAACCGCGCCGCTGAGCCTCCGAGGCTTTCAGCCACCGCCGTTCCGGCCCGCAGTCGTGCTCCAGCTCGTCTCAGATGCTGCCCACCGAACCACATCCGCGTGCCGTGCGGGCGGTGGGTGGGTGCGGTTTCCCGGCTTGGAGACAGGCGAGCCGCCAGAGCAGGTCTCAAATCTCCAGTTGCTCGTCCATGGGCGCGCCGCGTACTTGCCGCGACTCCGCCTGGACGACCAGGCATCCCTCTGACAGCAGGCCGAGCATGCCGATGTCGCGAGCGGGCCGCGGCGCGAGGACGGGGGTGGCGGCGAGGCGGATCCGAGTCGTGACCAAGGCGATCGCGCTCAGCGGCAAACCCGGCCGCGCGGGGTGAGCGGGTCCTCGTTGCCCGGAAGCGCGTGCTCGCGGGAATCGCGCAGCGTGATTTCGCACGCCGGGCGGGTGTGCGGGTCAGGCGCGAGGACGGCGACCCGAGCGACGCGGCGGGAACGGCGACTCGGCCCGCAGCACCTCCCGCCGCGCGTCGCCCTCATCCTCCAGGTGCTCGACCACTGAGCGCAGCGTCTGCGCCAGCGCCCGGCTCTCGTCCCTGCTCAGCCTTTCCACCACGAACGCCTCCTCGGCGTTGAACGCCGGGAACAGCCCGCGCATGAGCTCCTGACCCTTGTCGGTCAGCCGCAGCAGGACGAGGCGTCCGTCCGTCGCGTGCGAGCCGCGCTCGATCAGCCCTCGCCCCTCCAGGGTCTTGACCACGCCGGTCAGCGTGCCCTTGGAGATCCGGGCCTCCTCGGCGACGTGCCGGGTCTCCATCTCGTCCCAGATCCACACGACCCACAGCACGACGAACGCCGTCCAGGTGAGGTCCGCGCCGCGCAGCACCGAACTCTCGAAGTGCTGCCGGATCGCGGCGGCGGCGCGGTAGATGTTCGAGACCGCCATCATCGCGTCATGGCGCAGCGGCACGTCGCCGAGCCGCCGCTGGACGGCCTGCTCGGTCTCTTGCAATGTGTGATGGCCGGTCACGCGCGTTCCTCCCCGGATGCGGCCCGGCGCCTCCGTGCGGGCCGGACTGCGAATCTACCCTCGGTCGGTACTCGTTTGGGCCCGCACGTTCATGTGAGCGGACTTATGCCTGCCCGAACAATCCGTGGCACCGCAGACCCGCACCGGCCCTGGAGCCGCGGCGATCCCTGAAGTCGTGTCCCCTCGTCCTCCGGCACCGGACGCCGCCGCATCGGCGCCCCCGAGACCGTGTTCTTCGTCGTCGCGGCCTTCGCTCCCGTGACCGTCGCCGCTGACAGGCTGCCGACCTCCTTCGTGGTCACCGGCGTAGTCGGCATCCCGCTGCTGTACGTCCTCCTCGCCGTCTTCACCGGCGGTACGCCGCGATGGGCCGTTCCATCACCAACGCCGGCCCCTTTCGCGCTTACATCACCCACTGGCTCGGACGCGTCGCCGTCGTTGACACCGCCTTCATCGAACTCATCTCCTACAACGCCATGCAGATCGACCGGCACGGGCGGTTCGGCTTCACGCCTCCGACCTCCTGCACTTCGAGACCGGCCTCGACCTGCCCTGGTAGACGGTCGCGCTGCTTGGCGTCGCCGTCCTCGGCGTGCTGCTCACCGTCGAGTTCCTCACCGTCCTAGTCTTCGACCTCGACGCGGACCACGGCGCCATCCGAGGCGCCTTCCGCTTCGCCATGGCCGACTCCACGGGGGCGAGGCCGCCGCCCTCTACGGCGAGGAATGCCGCGACCCGCGCCGGATCGTCAGCCGTGCCATCTGCATCGCCGTGGCCGCATCTGCGTGTTCTACGCCTTCACTGCCCGGGCGACGAACGTCGGCACCAGCACGTCCGGCATCATCGGACGCGCCAGAAGGACGGGTCCGGCCTCGTCTTCGCCTTCTCCGAAGAGCACGTCGGGGGGCTTTTCGCCGACCACGCCAGATCTTCCTGGGCACCAGCTTCTTCGCGGCGCTTCGGTCTTTGTAACGCCGTGGCCGGTGCTCTTCTCACTTGGCCGCGAAGGTGTCCTGCCCGGTTCGCTGAGCCGGACCCACGTCGCCGGACGGCTCTCCACACAACGGATCGCTGGCCCGGACTGTGCTCGCTGCGGTCGTTGTGATGGTCTTCGCCTTCTCCGGCAAGACCGCGTCCTTCACGCTCTCCAAATGGTTCACCAAGCTTTGCGCGCTCGGCGTCATCCTCCTGCAAGCCCTGACCTCGGCGGCCGTCGTGGCCTGACTCGCGCGCGACCACCGCAGCCGAAACGCGTGGAACAGCCTCATCGCCCCGCCGCCTGCGCGGGACGGGGCGCCGTCTTCGTCGTCAGCCTGCTCAAATTTAACGCACTGCTCGACGCCGAAAAGGTCTCCACGCTCACGCGGGTGCTGCCCGGACTCATTCTCTGTCGCCGCCGTCCTGGGCATGAGCTTTGCTGCCTATCTCGGGCTGGCCCGTCCCAGCTCCCATGCTCGATTCGAAAAGTCGCCTAAGAGATCGGCTCGTAGTCCAGCCAGACGTCCTGAAGGAACTCTTCTCGACGGTTCGCGTGCCCGACACTGCTGAGCCGGAAATAGAGCGCTCGTCGCGTCCGGTCGGATTCGTAGTTGCCGCCGATATTATGGCCAAGGAGATAGTGTGCGAGCAGCAGATCTCCGGCGCGCCCTGTGATCTGCACGGGCTCCGGGAGGTCGATCTTCGGGTACGCGCAGAACATTCGCGGGCCGTGCTGGCGGAAGTACTCGGTGTGCTTCAGATGCGTGCCCGGCCAGACCCACAGATTGCCGGAGTTCTCGCCGAGTTGGTCGGTCATCAGGATCCCGGCAAGCATGGTGAAGGTGCCGCGGACGGGCCCGCCGGTCGGCTCGGCATTGGCGGCGTCGATGTGAGGCGCTCCGGGACGGTGTGAGTACGGCGGGATGTTCAACGAGATCTGAACCTGCCCGGGAAGCTCTAGGGTGCCGTGGCCTACCAGCTCCTCGGCGATGCCGAAGGCGGGGCTGCCGGTGAGAGGCGCGATCAGGGCCGGCTCTTCCTCGGTGTCGAGAAAATAGAAGTGGGCCCCGCGCCTGTCGGCGGCGGGTGGTGCCGTAGCGGTGATCTCGTCGATCCGCTGTATTGCCGAGTCCAGGACGTCACCCGTCACCACCTGCGGGACCACGAGGTAGCCCCGCTCCACGAACTCGTCAATCTGCGCGTCGCTCAACATCCGATCGACCATAGACAGCCCGTCCGGCCGAGAGCGACTGAATAAACGCGCGCCGGGGCCAGGAATCGTTGGGGGCTGCATGGCTCTGGGGACTGGTCGGGAGCGACGGTCCTCGGGATTGGTGAGTGCGCCGGAAGTTGGGCCGTGGCTGGGGTTCCGGTCGGCGGCGGGGTGAACCGGCATCGGCGTCGGGGTGGGGCGAAAGGGCAGCATGAAACTGTTCGGGAGTTGGGCGGTAGCCGGAGGAGTCTTCGAGCAGTCCTCGGGATGGTGTTCAGGTGTTCTTCGAGGGGTGCTATTCCGATGGGGCGAGAGGGGTGTTCGGGTGGTGGGGTGGCGCTTGCGTACGGGGCCGCCCCTCCAAAGTCAAGGGCGCCTTCGGCGTCGCTTCGCGATGGACTT